>CAUVLK010000272.1:0-4234 GCA_963552635.1 uncultured Lautropia sp.
GCCCGCGGCGAAACGACGCCAGCATCAGCGGACGGCGACTTTCGTCGGCACTCACGCTCACCAGCATCAGCGACAGCCAGCGGCGCAGCCCCTGGTAGCCCATGAACATCACTGCCTGCTGGAAATTCTGCACGGGTACCGACAGACCAAAGCCCATCGAATCAATATGCTGCAGGAGCCGGAAGGCGATCTCCGGTTCCTGGCGGACCACCGCCTCGATCTCGCGCAACGAGGCATCCCGGTCCACCATCGACAGCAGCCGCAGCACACCCAGGTAGTCGGCGCTGCCCACTGCCGAATCCGAGGGCACCAGCGGCGGAATCTGCCATCCGCACACCGCATAGGCGCCCATCGAGAAGGCCTGCTCCATCAGCTGCAGGCTGTCCACGCCGCTCTGCACCACCGCCGTGTTGCGCCGCGTCCGTGGCCGGATCAGCCCCGTATCCGGCTCCCCCTCCTTCCCACGCCGCTCATCCTCGATATCCACCATGGCCAGCCGAAACACCGCCAGCAGATCCTCGGGCAGCTGTGTGGCGGGCGTTCCCTGAAGCACCATCCCCATGCCGCGATCATGCAGCAGAAGCAGCATCTGCTGATGCTCCGGATCCTCAGCCACCGTTGCCGGCACCTCCAGCCACAGTCCCGGAGTTGGCTCCAGATCACTCAATCCAGCATCGAACTCGGCCTGCGGCGCCGACAGCAGCAGCGTATGCGACTGCAGGGGCCTGTCCCCGGCCATCAGCCGGTAAAGTTCGGAAAGCCGCATCGGCTCCTCACCCAGCGAGGCAAACCGCACCTGCAGGGCCATGATGCGACGATCACGATCGATCACGGGACGGTAGCCGATCAGCAGACTGGACAATGACATCAATGCACTTCCCGAAAGACGGAGGATCCCGGGCGCAGCCTACCTGCGCCCCCCTGCCCCCTCAACCCTGCAGCGATCAGAGGTAGTCGAACATCGACAACCGGGAGACCTGCGAGTAAGTCTGCATGGCAGCGCGCAGTGCCATGTCGCGCGACTGGATGCCCGACAGCACCTCGGCATAATCGGTATCCATCAGGTCCGAGCGGCGTTGGGCCGCACTCAGCTCGCCCGACGACAGCAGGCGTTCGCGCGCGTCGATCATGTGCATCTGCTCACCCAGGATGCTGCGCTGCTCCGACATCAGGCCCAGCGTCTGATCCACCGACGACATCCCGCGCTTCAGCGCACCGTCCACGTCGCCGTTGCCGCGCAGCGCGCCAATCACCTTATCCAGCTCCTGGAAGATGCTCTCTTCATCCCGGGCGCCAAACCCCTGCATCACCCACGAACCGTCCACCGTCAGGTCATACGGAATCCTCAGGCCGGTCTGCCGTACCCCCGGCTCGCTCTGATAGGTCGGATTGTTCTGCGGCCAGAAGGGTGCATGCTCGCTGCCGCTTCCGCCAAAGATGTAGTTGCCGTCCTGTGTCTGCTGGTTCGCAATGTCCAGAAGCTCGATGCGGTACTGCATCAGCTGCCCGGCAATCGTCTCGCGGTCCTCACGGTTCATGACGCCGTTGCGGGCGCTGATCATCAGGTCACGCGCACGCTGAAGCGTCTCGATGCCGTTGCCCAGCAGGCTCTCGGCCTGGGCCATCTGGCTCTTGGCAAACGACATCATGCGTTTCTCGATGTTCGTTCGCGCCTGATCGGACCGCAGGCGCTCGACCTCAGCTGCCGCCAGCGGATCATCGCTGGGGCGATTCACCTTCTGGCCGGTCGAGGCCTGCTGCTGCAGCTTGGCGATGGTCGCCTGCTGCTCGGTGATGGTCTGCACCGCCTGGTTACGGAACTGGTTGCTTGCCACTCTCATCGTCGTCACCTTGCCAGAGCCAGAATCGAATTGAACATTTCATCAGCGGTCTGGATCACCTTCGCCGCCGCCTGGTACGCCTGCCGGTACTGCAGCAGACGCGCCGCCTCTTCATCCAGGTTCACCCCGCTGCGGTTGGCCAGCACCGTCTTGGCACCCTCCAGCATCTTGGCCGACGCCTTCTCCGACGTCTTGGCCTGCAGCGCACGGCTTCCCACATCCGACAGCAGCGACGCAAAGGCCTGGCTGAAGGTCGCCCCATCCACGTTATGCCGATCGGCCAGCAGCGTCATCTCACGGGCGTTGGCATTGTCCTGGCGTGGCGCGCTGCGCTTCCTCATCTCCACCACATCGCCCATCGCAGGACGCCCGCTCAGCGTCAGCTTCCAGCCGTTCGCCTCCACATCAAAGGGCTTGTCTGGCTCGAACTCCTTTTCGGGTCCCACGGCATTGCCATTCACCTCAACCCGGTACCGGTTGTTCGCCGTGAAGGTCACCTTGACCGGATCCAGCCCCCCCTTGCCCTCCTCGGTTTCCGCAAGCTGCCTCACATTCGTGAAACCCTTGTTGGCAGAACTGCCATTCACCGTCATCACGTCCGAAGAGGCAATGGCACTGCCATCACGCAGCACCGATCGCATGCGGCCCGCATACGCGGTACCTGCCTGGATCATCATCGAATCCCCAGCAGCCATCGCACCAGAAACCTGCCGGATACTCAGACCATCCACCTCGATCGGCATCTGGGCGAACTCACGGCGGCTCTTGCTGACCACGTCTTCCAGCTGGTACACGCTGCCATCGTAAGAAAGACGGTAATCAGCGGCCTTCAGCTTCGACGTATCGAGAACGCTCACCTCCAGCTTCGCCCCGCCGGTATTGTGGTCGGCTGCCTGAACCACCGGCTTGCCCACCTCGAACATGGCCTGGCCGCGTTTTCCGTTCGCATCCAGACCGCGTGCCTGCTGCGCGTTGTAGGCGCCCGCGAAAGCGGCGGCCATCCGGCCCAGCGAGGCCTGAACCGCCAGCAGGTCCTGGTCCCGGAAACGCAGCAGCCCGGCAATCTCGCCCGAACCCAGCGTACTCTCGCTCATCTCCACCTGCTTGCCGTGGATGTCCAGCATCAGGCGTGTTCGGGCCGAATCGGCATCACCCGGCACTGCCTTCAACTGAGCGGCCCGCTCCGACAGCACCAGCGAATGACCATTGGCCGAATACAGGTTCACCGACCCGTCGGGCTGATCGTCGCGGGTCAACTGGATCTTCGAAGCCAGCTCGTTGATCAGCGAATCCCGCTGGTCCAGCATGTCGTTGGGCTGATGGCCATTGGCATAGGACTGCGTGATCTGCCGGTTCAGCGACGCCACCTGTTCCAACCGGGCATTCACGTATTCGACCGAATCCTCCAGTCGACGGCCGGCCTCACCCACCATCGCTTCCAGTTTCTGGGAGGTTTCCGAGAAACGGTTTGCCACCGTGTTGGCGCGTGCTGCAGTCACCGCCCGCGCACTGCCGTCGGCCGGCTGGTTCACCAGGTCGCCCAGCGCAGCACGGAACTCGTCCATGGCCACACCAATGCCCGTCTCGGTATCGGCCAGCAGGTTGTCCACCTGCCCCAGCTGCTGCGCCCGCACGGCATCGGTGCCGGCCAGCGACGTGCTGCGCGTGACCTCGTCGGCCATGAACCGGTCGTAGGCGCGACGCACGTCCTGCACGTCCACGCCGTTGCCGATGTAGCCGTGCCCATGGTACTGACCGCCAGCCGTCGCCAGCTGCACCTCCTGGCGCACATAGCCCGGCGTGTGCACGTTGGCAATGTTGTGTCCGCCCGTCTGAAGCTGCGCATAGGCTGCTGCCAGTGCGCTCTGCCCGATCTGGATGAGTCCTGCCATGTTGCCCGTCTTCCCTTCTGGTTACTGTCGCTGCCCGGTCACCGCCCGAAGCAGACTGCCGATCGTCTGCTTCAGTTTCGTGCCGTAGGCCGGATCGGTGGCATAGCCGCCCTTTTCCAGCCCCTCGGCAAACTCCCTGGCACTGCCGGCCTGCACCACCTGCCGATAGCGCGGATTGGCCGCCATCAAGGTCGCCCAGTCCGCAAATGCCTCGGCATAGCTTTCGTAGCGCCTGAACAGTTCCACGGACTTCCTGGCCACGCCATCGACATACTCCGTCGTCATCGCGGCCACCGTCCGGCCCTTCCACCCCTTGCCCGCCTTGATGCCGAACAGGTTGTGGCTGGGATTGCCCTGCGCATCCCGTATATCGCGCTGTCCCCAGCCCGACTCCAATGCGGCCTGACCAACGACCCATGCTGCCGGAAGACCGGTCTGTTCCTGGGCCTTCAGCGCGTGCGGCCACATCTTCTGCACGAATGCCGCCTGCACGGGCCCCAG
>CAUVLK010000273.1:0-4209 GCA_963552635.1 uncultured Lautropia sp.
GGGCGAGAAACCCGAGAAACCCGAGAAACCCCAGAAACCCGAGGGACCCGAGGGGAAAGCCGCCGAGAGTAAAGCCCACGAGAGCAAAACCAACCTGGCCGGGCTGCGCCCGGCATCCCGCACCCGCAAGGCGAGCACCTCCCGCACCGGTACCAGGGCCCGCAAGACCGATCTCCACTGACGAGACGCTCACCCCGCAGACAGGGGGCCCTGCAGGAGCATCCAGCGCCTGCAAGCCCCGCGTCCGGCATCCTCTCCCACCCACGCACCCATCATGCAACCTGCAACCGCTCCATCCGCCGCCACCGCCATCGGCCTGCCCTGGCTGGGCACCGGCGCCCTGTTCGCCGCCCTGGGCGTCGCCGCCGGCGCCTTTGGTGCCCATGGCCTGCGTGCCATGCTGGCCGAGCCCCTGCTGCTCATCTACGAAACCGCCGTGCGCTACCAGATGTACCACGCCCTAGCCCTGGTCGCCCTCGGCGCCCTGGCCGGCCGCCTGCCTTCCCGCGCCATCACCGTCAGCGGCAGCCTGTTCACCCTCGGCATCCTGCTGTTCAGCGGCAGCCTCTACCTGCTGGTGCTCACCGGCACCCGGCCGCTGGGCATCCTCACCCCCATCGGCGGCAGCTGCTTCATCGCCGGCTGGTTGTGGCTGGCCGTCTCGGCCTGGCGCGCCGTCCGGACGCCCGGGCAGCCCAGATCCAGTGCCTCGTGACACACCCTATCCCGTGACACACCCCGCCCCGTGACTCGCCCCATCGCGTGGCACGCCCCCCACACACATTCGTGGCCCCACGGAGCGGCGTCCGCCCGAGCCGTCCCCGCAAGGTCAGCACCCGCGCCGCTCCGGACACCGCGCACTGAGCGCACTTGGGCCCAGAACGGAGCCATTGCCCCCCGGATCACCGAAGATCCGGCGGAGCCTTCGCCAGCCCCTTCCCGAAGCGTGGCAAAACAGACATTCGTGCTGCGGTTTTATACAGTGACGCAATCGTCAATTGTGGCAACATCCTGAATTCGAGTGCATGCCTTGCTTGGAGGTTTTCGTCATGGACACTACGCAAAAGACGCCATCCCCCCGCTCAGCCCCCAACACCGGGGCTCGCAGGGCTGCCTGGCGCATCCTGCAACGCGAGGGACGACGCCTTGAAGAGACGCCCCTGCGTACCCTGCTCGAAAACCCTGGCCGCCCCGCACAGCTGCGCCTTGAGGCCGCCGGCCTCGTCGCCGACTTCAGCAAGCAGCGCATCGACGACGCCGTCATCGACGCCTTGATCGGCGTGGCCAACAGCGCCCGCCTGCCCGAAGCACGCCAGTACATGCTCAGCGGCGGCATTGCCAATCCCACCGAAGGACGGCAGGTCCTGCACACCGCCCTGCGCGGCCTCGAAGGCGACCCCAACGCGGCCCAGCTGGCCCGCGCCGAACGCCAGCGCGTCGTCGAACTGGCCCGCCGCTTCCGCCAGGGCGAACTGCGCGGCCATAGTGGCCAGCCGCTCACCACCCTCGTCTGCATCGGCATCGGCGGCTCCGACCTGGGCCCGCGCCTGGTCTGCGACGCCCTGGCCCAGCCGGGCGGCCCCGACGTGCGTTTCGTCGCCAACGTCGACCCGGCCGATCTGGCCCGCAACCTCGTCGGCCTTGATCCCGCCACCACCGCCTTCCTGGTCGTCTCCAAGACCTTCACCACCCGCGAGACCTTGGCCAACGCCGAAGCCGCCCTGCACTGGCTCACCCACGCCGGCATCCCGCGCGAAGCCGCCCTGCGGCAGTTCATCGGCGTCACCGCCAACCCCGAAGCCGCCGAACGCTATGGCGTGCCCACCACGCAGATCCTGCGCTTCTGGGACTGGGTGGGCGGCCGCTACTCGCTGTGGTCCGCCGCCGGCGTCTCCATCGCCATCGCCTGCGGTCCCGAAGTCTTCGAACAGCTGCTGGACGGCGCCCGCGCCATGGACGAGCACTTCCAGAGCGCCCCGTTCAAGAGCAACCTGCCCGTCTGGCTCGGCCTCATCAGCATCTGGAACCGCGACATCCTGGACTGCACCAGCCAGGCCATCATCCCCTACAGCGAACGGCTGCGCCTGCTGCCCAACTACCTGCAGCAGCTCATCATGGAGAGCAACGGCAAGTCCGCCCGCATCAACGGCAGCCACCTCGGCCTGCCCAGCAGCCCGGTCATCTGGGGCGTCTCGGGCACCAACGCCCAGCACTCCTTCTTCCAGCAGCTGCACCAGGGCCCCGACACCGTGCCGGTGGACTTCATCATCGCCCGCAAGGCAGATCCTGCCACCCTGGGCGGCCCGGATGACCAGCGCCACCAGATCCTCGTGGCCAACTGCCTGGCCCAGAGCGCCGCACTGGCCCTGGGCAAACCGCTGCCCAACGAAGCCAACGGCGAAGACTGGCACAAGGCCTTCCCGGGCAACCGGCCCAGCACCCTCATCCTGCTGCCCGCCATCGACGCCCGCTCCGTCGGCGCCCTGCTGGCCGCCTATGAGCACGCCACCTTCGTGGCCAGCGTGGTCCTGGGCATCAACGCCTTCGACCAGTTCGGCGTCGAATACGGCAAGGTGATGGCCAAATCGGTCGAATCCGCCCTGGCCGGTGGCGATGCCAGCGCGCTGGATCCGTCCACCCGGGCGCTGCTCGGCTACTTCCGCGGCTGACGCAGCGTGAACCGTGCGCCCTTCGGGGCGCACTCACAAGAAGCGTCCGTCATGGGCGCTTTTTTGTTTGTGACACTTCCACCAGCTCCAATCTTCCATCGCATTCTCGGCCCCCAAGCGGGTTTCCTGGTCTTCGATGTAGAGCGCCCCGGGAGCCAGGTGCCTTCCTCGGCTCATGCTGTCCGCTGCGCTTCCAGAGCGCCTGTGGAGGCACCCGCCCCCCGGGGCTTTCGGAATGGTGTCAGTTGTGCCCCAGCTAACGAGAGGTGCCTTCGATGGAGCGCGCCCCCTCAAAAGGTAAACCATGAAACTTCATCACTATAAAGTCTGCGTGGAATGGGAAGGAAATCTTGGGAAAGGTACCCAGAGCTACTCCGCCTATTCCAGAAACTTCCTCGTCAGATCCGATGATCATGACTCCACGATCCTGGGTTCCGCTGACCCGGCCTTTCGGGGAGACGCAAAGCGCTGGAACCCCGAGGAACTGCTCCTGGCCGCCACATCAGCGTGCCACAAACTCTGGTATCTGCACCTGTGTGCCGTGAACGGCATCTCCGTTGTCTCTTACGAGGACACCTGTGAGGCCGTCATGGAAGAAGGCCATGGCGACAAGGAAGGGAGAATCGTCTCGATCACGCTGTCCCCCACGATTCTTGTCGACGAAAAGTCGGACACTTCCCTGGCCATGAAGCTGCACGAAGACGCTCACAAGGCCTGCTTCATCGCAAATTCCCTGAATTTTCCCGTTCAGTGCAAGGCGACCATTCTTGTCGAAGGACATCAGGCCCGACCAGAAGACACGCCACGATAAATAGCGTGCCCCCTGACATCCCATGATGACCATGGGCCCCCCAACGGGGCCCCATGGCTCAGCGACGATCAGCGATCAACCTTCAGCGCCGATCAGAACCGGACCCCGGCCTTCACGCTGTAGCTGGTCGTGTCACCAGTGCGATCCACCTCGGCAGCCAGGTTGATGCCCAGGTTGATGTTGATGCCGGCAAACGCGCGGTTCAGCGAGAAGGACTCGCGCTTCAGCCCCGGAACATCCTTCGGCGTGCTGCGCACCCACACCTTGCCCACGCCCGCATACGGCGTGAACATCAGGATGCCCTTCGAGATCGACAGGTCCACGCCGGTCGTGTTCATCTTCAGCTGGTCCACGCCCGACAGCGCCGAGTACGAACCCCGGATGGCCACTGCCGGCATCACGGTGCTGCCCTCGATGAAGGCCCAGCGCACGCCTGCGCCCCAGACGCCGATATTGTTCGTTGCCTTGTTGTAGAACGCATCCACGTCGACGTTGCCGGGCAGACCCTTGTGAGCCCGGATGCCGCCCATGGCCACATATTGGTCAACCTTCGCCCCATTGGACGCCCGGCCCCACAGCGAGCGGTTCTTCAGCTTGAAGCCCGTGGCCGACGCGCTGATGTCGAAACCCAGCACGCCCAGCCCCTCGGCCGGAACCACGCCCTTGAAGGCCACGGCGCCGCCCAGTTCCTTGGACAGCTCGCGGAACTCCTGCTGCTGCAGCGCCTGC
>CAUVLK010000274.1:0-4175 GCA_963552635.1 uncultured Lautropia sp.
TTCCTGCGGACGGATCGCTTCCTGGCGTCCTTTGGCGCTGATTTTGAATCCACACTGACGGCCTTGAAACGGAGCGAGCGTCAGGCGCAGGCCGCCACGCTGCTGAAGTCGCCTGCCTTCCAGGCGTGGCTGGCGCAGATGCAGCGACTGGACACCCAGGTGCGTCATCTGGAGGTGTCGCGCCTGCCGGCCCAGGCTTTCCCGCTGTATCAGCTAGCCGACCTGCACGCGCTGCTGGGCGCCCTGGATCAGTGCGCATCGCTGCTGACGGCCGAGCTGACGCCGGGTGACGTGCCGCGCATCCTGGCCGAGGCCAAGGTGCCGGATGAATACCAGCGCTCGTTGCGGGCGCTGGGACTCTACCCGATCACCGGCATCGGCGTGGCCTCGTCCATCCGCAACTGGGAGGCCCACCAGCGCGAGGTGTTCCAGCGGCTGCGTCATGCCAATTTCTCGGGAAGGGCGGCCTTCCAGCGCTATCGCCCCGCGGCCACGCCCTCAGGCGCCGATGCCTGGCGCGCGGCGGCGAAGGTGATGCAGGCGGTGCAGCGTGACGCGCTGGGCATCCCGAAGTTCTTGCCGGCGCAGCGTGATGCGCTCTTCGAGGCTTTCGCGCCGACCTTCGAGGTAGCCACGGTCAACGACTCCGACCGCATCGGCCGCCTGCAGTGGATTGATCTGGCGGGCCTGGTGCGTGACCCGCGCGAGCGTTTCTGGCTGGATGTGGATACCAACGTGCCGGCGGTCTACCGGCGCCTGACGTTCACGCGCTTTGGCAAGGCGGTGCTGCCGCAGCTGGTCTACACCATCTGGTTCAGTGAGCGGCCGATGGAAAGCGGCAGCGACATGCAGGGCGGGCGACTGGACGGCCTGGTGTGGCGGGTGACGCTGGACGAGGACGGCGCTCCGCTGATCTTCGACTCCATCCAGCCCAGCGGCCGCTTTGCAATGTTCTTCCCCACGCGCCGGCTGATGGCCGACGCCCAGGCGCGCAAGAACGTGGACAGTCTGGTCGAATGGGTCTATTCCCCCATCGACGTGGCCATCGAGGACTGGGTGGGCGAGACCTGGCCCGGCCCGCTGTCGCTGCATGTCAGCAGCCGTACCCACCAGCTGGTGGGCATTGCGGCTCCGGGGAAAGCCTGGGGGAACCCTGTCTTTGACAACCCGCCGTATCAGCTGGTGTCGGCCGATGTGTTGCGTGCGCTGCCGGTGCCGGGTGATGGCCGGCGCAGCATCTACAACCAGGACGGCATCGTCTCGGGCACCGAGCGGCTGGGCCGCTGGCTGCTGTGGTCGATGGGCATCTCCAACATGGGGGCCATCCGCCAGCCGGGGCATCAGCCCACGGCACTGGTGGGCCGTCGTCACTTCGACGACCCGTACCTGTTCCAGAAGCGTTATCGGCGGGTGCCCGTGCCGGAGGCCGGCAAGCGCTGACGCAGTAGCACCCCGGCAACACCCAGTCGGGCCGCTCCGTCAGGAAGAGCCACCGGGCTCAGCGTCCGTCTGCGCCCGCTGGCTTCTGACGAAGCAGCACCCCGCATTCCGTGTGCGGGGTGAACGGGAACTGGTCGAACAGCGCCATGCGCTGGATGGTGTGCGTCCGGCAGAGGGTGTCGAGGTTGGCGCGCAGCGTGTGCGGGTTGCACGAGATGTACACGATGTTCGGAAAACGCTGCAGCAGCGTGAGCGTCGCGTCATCGACCCCGGCGCGCGGCGGGTCCACCAGCACGGTGGAGAAATCGTGGTCGGCCAGCGAGATCTCCTGCTCGCGCAGGCGCCGGAAGCGGCGCTCGCCCTGCATGGCCTGCGTGTACTCCTCGGCCGACAGGCGTGCGATGCGCACGTTGGGCCGTGCGTTGGCCTGAATGTTCCATTGCGCGGCCTGCACCGAGGTCTTGGACACTTCGGTGGCCAGCACCTGACGGAAGTGCCGTGACAGCGGCAGCGTGAAGTTGCCGTTGCCGCAGTAGAGTTCCAGCAGGTCGGAGTTCGGGGAGATGCCTGCCTGCTGCACAGCTTCGCAGGCCCAGCCGATCATCCGTTCGCACATCCGGGCGTTGGGCTGCGTGAAGGCCCCTTCGGGCTGGCGATACAGGAAGGGAGCGGGCGGCGTGCCGGCCGGGCCGGGAATCTCCAGCCGCTCGGTCACGAAATCCTGCGACAGCACCCGTTTCTGGCCCCGGCTGCGGCCGATGACATGGATGCCCAGCGCCGTCTGCAGCTGGCGGGCAGCGGCTTCCCAGGCATCGTCCAGCGGGCGGTGGTAGACCATCGTCACCAGCATCTCGCCGCTGAGGGTGGCCAGAAACTCCACCTGATACCAGCGCCGCCGCAGCACGGGGTTGGCACTGGCCGCTGCCAGCAGGCGTGGCATCAGCGCATTGATGGCCTCGCAGGCCGGCGCAAACTGCTCGATGCGCTGCAGGGTGGCGCTGCTGGCCTTCTGCCTGGGCGAGAACATCGCATAGCAGATGGCGTCGTCCTCGTGCCAGATGCGGAACTCGGCGCGCATCCGGTAGTGCAGGGGCGCCGAGGCAAAGACTTCGATGGCCGGGATGTCCAGCCCGGCAAAGAGGGCCTTGAGCGCCTCGTGCTTGGCGTCGAGCTGGCGGTCGTAGTCGGCCGCCACGGAGGTCTCGGAGGCTACAGCGGAGCCCTCATGGGGGGCGGTGGCCTCGGCGGGGGTCAGGGAAGGAGACTCGGATGGGGTCTGGGAGGGCGTGCTGGCGTGGGTCACGGCGGCAGGGTTCCTCGGGGTCAAGATGCCGGTCACGGGGACGTGTGGCAGGAAACGGTCGGGGTGGGCAGGGGGCAGCCAGGCGGGTTCAGTGTGCGCCGGTGCTGCCGAAACCGCCCGTGCCGCGGTCGGAGGCGGTGAAGTCGTCCACCACCCGGAAGCTGGCCTGCACCACGGGCACGATGACGAGCTGGGCCAGCCGCTCGAAGGGCTGCAGCGTGTAGGCGGTGTTGCCCCGATTCCAGCACGAGACCATCAGCGGGCCCTGGTAGTCGGAGTCGATGAGGCCCACCAGGTTGCCCAGCACCAGGCCGTGCTTGTGGCCCAGGCCCGAGCGGGGCAGGATCACGGCCGCCAGGCCCGGATCGCCAATGTGGATGGCCAGCCCGGTGGGAATGAGGTGCGTGCTGCCGGGTTCGATCACCAGCGGCGCATCCAGGCAGGCACGTAGGTCCAGGCCGGCGCTGCCGGGCGTGGCGTAGGCGGGCAGCTGCTCGGCCATGCGGGGGTCGAGGATCTTCAGGTCGATCTGGTGAGCGGTGGGTTGGGTCATCGGTCGGGGGTCTTGGAGGTGTCGGGGCGGAAGCGGCCGGGGCCGCTCGATGGGGGTGGTGAGCCAGGGGGCTTGCCGGCGCTTCAGCAGGCTTCAGCGGGCTTCAGCGGGCTTCAGCGTCAGAGAGGCTGCCCACAAGGCTTCGTCGGAAGAGGGGCCGCGAGAAGGTGGATGGCTTCAGTAGACCCGGTGGCGGGAAGGGGGCCGGAAGAGGGCTCCTTCGGAAAGACTGCCCTGCCTTCACGCTGGCAGCCGCTGCGCCAGCTCTTCCACCAGCCGACGGGCCAGTGCCGTCTTGCTGCCCGAAGGCAGCGGATGTTGTCCAGCCTCATCCACCAGCAGCAGGGCGTTGTGATCCTGATTGAAGGTGGCGGGCCCCAGGTTGGCCACCAGCAGCGGCACGCCCTTGCGCAGGCGTTTCTCGGTGGCATGCTGCACTAGGTTCTCGGTCTCGGCGGCAAAGCCCACACAGTAGGGGGCGTCGTGCCGGCGGGCGACGGTGGCCAGGATGTCGGGGTTCTCCACCAGCGGGATCGAGGGCACGCCGGCCGCCGGTGTGTCTTCCGTTTCCGGCAGAGCCGAGGCATCGAGACCGTCGGCCACGGGGGCGTGCGGTTCGATGAGCGGTGGCTGGGTGGCGGGTTTCTTGATCTTCTGCGTGGCTTCCTGGGCCGGCCGCCAGTCGGCCACGGCGGCCACGGCGATGAAGCAGTCGATGCTGATGGTGGACGCTGCCAGATCCAGTTCGGCGGTGACGGTATCCAGCATCTGCCGGGCACTCTGCACGCCGATGAAGCGTACGCCGGCCGGTCGCGGCAGCTGGGTGGGTCCGCTGACCAGCGTCACGGAGGCGCCGGCGCGGCGGCAGGCCTGGGCCAG
>CAUVLK010000275.1:0-4175 GCA_963552635.1 uncultured Lautropia sp.
CCATGAAACAGGAGCCTCCTGACGAGGCTCCGAGATGTGCCCCTTCGTGCGGGGCAAGACCCTGAAACGGGCCCGGTGGCTTACTGCGCCTTGTTGGCGGCGTCCTTGAAGGCAGCGCCGGGGGTGAACTTGGGCACGTTGGCCGCAGCGATCTCGATCTTCTCGCCGGTACGCGGGTTCAGGCCGGTACGGCTGGCACGTTTGCTGGCGTGGAAGGTACCAAAGCCCACCAGGGTGACGCGGTCTCCCTCGGCAACGGCCTTCATGATGGCGTTCATGGCCGAGGTGAGGGCCCGTTCTGCGGCGGCCTTGCTGATGTCGGCTTCGCTGGAGATCGTATCGATCAGTTCACTTTTATTCATTCATACCTCTGACTGGTTGGCTATGCCTTGTCCGAGTTGCAAAGCGGTGCGCACGCGGCCCGCAGGCCCGGCGCGACGCACCGCCGCGACTGTCTCGACCCGGCGCACCAAGGCTGCCGGGCCACCGCTTCAAGCGGCAATAAGCGCGGATTCTACCGTGATTCCCGCTGCCGCTGCGCCCTCGGTGAAAAGCCCCTTCCCTGCGCTTGTCCCAGGACAAGGAACAGGACGGCCGGGGCTTCACCGCAGGCAACAACACCCGGGGCGCAACGGTCATGAGCGACCCTCATCGACGTTGATGGCCCGTCATGTCCCATCCCGTCGACGAGGACTCCCCCGCCAGCCGCCCGCGCGGGCAGCCGGCGGTGCAGGTCAGTCGGTCGCGTACTCCAGCAGCAGATCGTGCGCCGCCACCGTCTGCCCGGTCGCCACCAGCACGGAGGCCACCGTGCCGTCACGCTCGGCCCGGATCTGCGACTCCATCTTCATGGCCTCGATGGACACGAGCGGATCACCAGTCCGGACCTTCTGGCCCGGCTTGACGGCCACCGTCACCACCATGCCCGGCATCGGAGCCCCCACATGCAGCGGATTGCCGGTCTCGGCCTGCGGACGCGAACCGGCGGTGGACTCGGCATCGGCCTTGCGCACGCGGATGGTGCGCGGCTGGCCGTTGATCTCGAAGAAGACCCGCACATAGCCCTCGGCATCGGGCGCAGTGGTGCCCTGCAGGCTGATCAGCAGCGCCTTGCCCTGGTCCAGTTCGACGGAGATTTCCTCGTGTTCACGCAGGCCGTAGAAGAAGGCCGACGTGGGCAGCGCCGCCACATCGCCATAGCGCCGCTGATGATCCCAGTAGGTGTTGAGCACCTTCGGATACATCAGCCAGGCCGCCAGATCGTGCTCGGCCAGCGGCTGGCCCGCTTCCTTCTCGGCCTGGGCGCGCATGGCGTCCATGTCTGCCGGCGGAATGCGGTCCCCTGGCCGGTAGGGCGCGGGCGGCGTGTCCTTCAGCACCTTGCGGCCCAGGGCCTCGGGGAAGCCGTCGGGCGGGAAGCCCAGCTCGCCCCGGAACAGCGACACGACGCTCTCGGGGAAGGCCACCTCGCGGGCCGGATCGGCCACGTCCTCGGCCGTCAGGTCGTTGGCCACCATCATGATGGCCATGTCCCCCACCACCTTGGACGTGGGCGTGACCTTCACGATATCGCCGAACAGCCGGTTGACCTCGGCATAGGCCTTCGAGACCTCCGGCCAGCGATGCTCCAGCCCGATGGCACGCGCCTGCTCGCGCAGGTTCGTGTACTGCCCGCCGGGCATTTCGTGGTGGTAGACATCGGCCGTGCCACTGCGGATCTCGGACTCGAACGGCGAGTAGAAGCGCCGCACACCCTCGAAGTAGTCGGCCAGCTCGCGCAGCGCCTGCGGGTCGAGCTTCGGATCGCGCGGATCACCGGCCAGCATGGCCACGATGGTGTTGAGGCTGGGCTGCGAGGTGAGCCCGCTCATAGAGTCCAGCGCCCCATCCACGGCATCCACACCGGCCGCCACGGCCGCCATCACCGTGGCCACCGAGGCCCCACTGGTGTCATGGGTATGGAAATGTATGGGCAGCCCGACCTCCTGGCGCAGCACCCGCACGAGTTCGGCTGCCGCACGCGGACGGCACACGCCCGCCATGTCCTTGATGCCCAGCACGTGGCAGCCGGCCTTTTCCAGCTGGCGGGCCAGGTTCACGTAATAGGACAGGTTGTACTTGGGTCGTGAGGTGTCGAAGATGTCGGCCGTGTAGCAGAGCGTGCCCTCGCAGATGGCGCCGGTCTCGCGCACCGCATCGATGGCCACCCGCATGTTCTCGACCCAGTTGAGCGAATCGAACACCCGGAACACATCGATGCCCTGCGCAGCAGCCTGCTGCACGAAGTGGCGCACCACGTTGTCGGCATAGTTGGTGTAGCCCACCGCGTTGGACGCCCGCAAGAGCATCTGCAGCAGCATGTTGGGCATGGCGGCACGCAGCTTGCGCAGACGCTCCCACGGGTCTTCCTTCAGGAACCGGAACGCCACGTCAAACGTGGCCCCCCCCCAGCATTCCAGCGACAGCAGCTGCGACAGCCGGTTGGCGTAGACTGGCGCCGCCGGCAGCATGTCATGCGTGCGCATGCGGGTGGCAAACAGCGACTGGTGCGCGTCGCGCAGCGTGGTGTCAGTGACCAGCAGCTGCGGCTGCTCGCGCATCCAGCGGGCAAAGCCCTCGGCTCCCAGGGCTTCCAGGCGCTGCTTGTTGCCTGCCGGCGGTGGCACGTTCGCATCCGGCTGCGTCGGCATGCGCACCTGCACATGACTCAGATCCGGCGCCGCACGCCCCTTCATGTCGGGCTGGCCGTTGACGATGACATCGCCCAGATACTGCAGCAGGCGCGTGGCCCGGTCGCGTCGCGCCGTGAAGTCGAAGAGCTCCGGCGTGTTGTCGATGAAGCGGGTGGTGACGCGCCCTGCCCCGAAGTCCGGGTGCTTGATGACGTTCTCGACGAACTGCAGGTTGGTGGCCAGCCCGCGGATGCGGAACTCGCGCAGCGCCCGATCCATCCGGCGGATGGCCTCCTGCTGCGAAGCACCCCAGGTCGTGACCTTGACCAGCAGCGAATCGTAGTAAGGCGTGATGACCGCGCCGCTGAAGGCGGTGCCGCCGTCCAGACGCACCCCGAAGCCGGCCGCACTGCGGTAGGCCGTCATCCGGCCATAGTCGGGCGTGAAGCCGTTCTCGGGATCTTCGGTGGTGATGCGGCACTGCAGCGCATGGCCATAGAGACGGATCTCCTCCTGAGCCGGCACGCCCGAGCCCAGCTCCAGCACCCTGCCCTCGGCATCGACACGGTCCTCACGCTGACCGATGCGCGCGCCTTCCGTGATGAGGATCTGCGCCTTCACGATGTCGATGCCCGTCACCTCCTCGGTGACGGTGTGCTCGACCTGCACGCGCGGGTTGACCTCGATGAAGTAGAACTTGCCGGTATCGGCGTCCATCAGGAACTCGACCGTGCCGGCGTGGGTGTAGTTGACCGCACGGGCCAGCTTCAGCGCCGCCTCGCACAGCGCCGCACGCTGCTCATCGGTCAGATACGGTGCGGGCGCGCGCTCCACCACCTTCTGGTTGCGTCGCTGCACCGAGCAGTCGCGCTCGAACAGGTGCACCACGTTGCCGTGCAGGTCGCCCAGCACCTGGACCTCGACGTGATGCGCACGGCGCACCAGCTTCTCCAGGTACACCTCGTCATTGCCGAAGGCCGCCTTCGACTCGCGCCGCGCCACCGGCAGCTGCACGCGCAGGTCTTCCGGCGTCTCGATGGCACGCATGCCGCGACCGCCGCCGCCCCAGCTGGCCTTCAGCATCAGCGGGTAGCCAATGGCAGCCGCCAGCTCCAGACATTTCTCGATATCGTCAGGCAGCGGATCGGTGGCCGGCATCACCGGCACCCCGGCTGCCACGGCCGCTTCACGCGCCGCCACCTTGTTGCCCAGCCGGGTCATCACCTCGGCCGTGGGGCCGATGAAGGCGATACCTGCGGCGGCGCAGGCACGTGGCAGCTCGGGATTCTCGGACAGGAACCCATAGCCCGGGTGGATGGCATCGGCACCGGCCTGCTTGGCCACCCGGATGATCTCGGCGATGTCGAGGTAGGCCTGCAGCGGCTTCTGCCCCTGCCCCACCAGATAGCTCTCATCGGCCTTGGTCCGATGCAGCGCAAAACGGTCCTCGTGCGAATAGATGCCGATGGTGCGCAGCCCCAGCTCGGTGGCGGCACGCATCAC
>CAUVLK010000276.1:0-4124 GCA_963552635.1 uncultured Lautropia sp.
CCCTGCGGAGGAGCGTGCGCGCAGCGTCATTCTGGTGCAGGACAGTTTCACCCGGTATTTCGAGACCGAACAACTGGCGAACTTCATCGAATTGGCCGCCCGGCTGGGCCTGCGCGTATGGCTGGCACCGCTGCACGCCAACGGCAAGCCGCTTCAGGTGCAGGGCTTCCTGCCCGCCTTCGAGCGCGTGGCACGTCGCCACATCCGCGCCCTGCAGGCGCTGGCCCGCTTCGACATCCCGCTGGTGGGGCTGGACCCGGCCATGACGCTGGTGTTCCGTCAGGAGTACGCCAAGATCGACGGTATCCAGGACCTGCCCCAGGTGCTGTTGCCGCAGGAATGGCTGCTGCAGGCGCTGGCAGAAGGACCGGCGGCACGGAAGCTGGCTGAGGTTCTGTCCCCCCCCGCCACGACAGCCACCGATGCCGCCAACCCGCAAAGCAATACCCACCAGGACATCAGCTTCCCAGATACCTATCGCCTGCTGGCCCACTGTACCGAGAAGACCAACCAGCCCGACAGCAACGGCCAGTGGGTGAAAGTGTTCCGCCACTTCGGGCTGACGCTGCAGGTGCAGCCCACCGGCTGCTGCGGCATGGCCGGCACCTATGGCCACGAGACCCGCAACCTGGCCACCTCGCGCCTCATCTACTCGCAATCGTGGCAGGCGCAGGTGGACCGCCCCGCCGAGACGGCCGGCGAGGCCCTGGCCACCGGCTACTCCTGCCGCAGCCAGGTCAAGCGCATGGCCCACCGCCAGCTGCGCCACCCGCTGCAGGTGCTGCTAGCGCGGGTGCGGGTGGGGGATGAGGGCCGCGCGAGTGTGGGGCGGCAAGGCTGAAAGATACAGCCCATAACCTGTATGACACGGATACAGGCTATACTATGTATCATCAAGATACAGCCTATGGCCTGTACATGCCTGATCACCCCCTTCCTCAGGACTTCCGCGTCCAGATTCCCGAACAGCTCCCCATGCTGCTGCAGGGTTTTCGCAAGGCCGCCGGCCTGACACAGGCCGAGGCCTCTCGCCGTCTGGGCGTAACCCAACAGACCTTCTCCAGCCTGGAGCGCAACGCCCACCGGATGAGCGCCGAGCGCCTGATGGCATTGCTGAGCCTGCTGGGCGTGTCGCTGGTGCTGCGGCAGGACCGTACCGAAGGGGCTGCCGTTTCGGTAGCCTCTGCGGCTGATCATGATGAGACGACGCCTGCCAGTGCGTCTCCATCCCCCCTCACGGGTAGCTCTGCAGACCCCGACCCTTTTGCCTGGTGAGACGCCATGTCCGCACGCCGCAGGAATGTCTTGGGATTGTGGATGAATGGGCTGTTCGTCGGCCACTGGAAGCGGCCGTCGCATGTGTCAGCCGACAGCATCCTGCAAGGGCTGCAGCGTGCAGCAGACCGGCTGCTGCAGCAACATTGAGTTCTGCGGGCATGACATGCCCTACGGCTTCAGGCAGGGCCCAGCCGGCAAGGAGTACCATGGACGCTTCCATGACTCGACCGGAGACCGCCATGAAGCTCTATGTCAGCCCCACCTCACCCTATGGGCGCATCTGCCTGGCCCGCGCGCTGTTGCTGGGTCGCAACGATCTGTCGCTGCAAATGGTGGACCCATGGAAGAACCCGCCGGAGCTGGAGGCCATCAACCCACTGAGCCAGATTCCGGTGCTGGTGCTGGATGACGGCAAGACCGCTGTTCCGGGCACGCTGCCCATCTGCCTGTACCTGGGTGGTGCCATGCCACCGGCAGCCGAGCTGTCGGCCGTCTCGCAGACGCATGCACTGCTGGAGATGCTGATCCAGATCGTGAAGCTGGTGCGCTTCAAGGCGCCGGACACGGCCGACCATCCGCTGGTGGAGCGCTGTGTCACGGCGCTGAAGCGCGCGCTGGCGCGGGTGCCCGCCTTTGACGGCAACAGCCAGGCCTGGCCGGACGTGATGCTGGCCGTGGTGCTGCTGACCGTGAAGCTGCGCCGCCCCGAAGAGTTCGAGGCAGCCGCCCGGCCCGACACGAAGGCAGCCGTGGAAGCCTTTGCGGCAACGCCGCTGGCGAAGAAGACGGCCCCCGAGGCCCTGGCAGCAACCAAGGCCACGACAGTCGGCGAGCTTTGATCACACCCCGGGGGCTCGACCGCCACGGCAGCCCCTTTCGGCACACTCCTTCACGCAGCCCAGGCCGGGCTGCGTCACACCGTTGGGTCAGGCGGTAAAACCCCTCGTCCCGTTCAGCTCTTGCAGGACGCGCCCTGCTTGTGCACCTTGCCGAAGTCGTTGTGGGCGTCCGGCTTGCTCATGTTGCCGGGCGCGCCTTTCTGCACCGGATAGACCGAGTCCATCTGCCAGGCATTCCAGCCGCCGTCATAGATGAAGGTGTCCTTCCAGCCGGCCAGCTGGGTCATGAACCAGGGAACGCCCGCGCGCCAGCCCGTGCCGCAGTAGAAGGCCAGCTTGTCGCCCGCATGGATATTCTGCCCTTTCCACAGCGCAAAGATCTCGTTGGGGTTGCGCAGTGTGTTGTCGGGGTCGTAGTAGTCGGCCATGTTGGATGAATCCGTGCCGGCAAAGCCCCAGATGGCGCCCTTGGGCTCTCCCTTGCCGGGGATGTAGTCATAGCCGCTCACCTTGCCGATGTATTCATCCCACGACCGGTTGCTGATGAGCTTCAGCCCCGCTTTCTGCGCAGCCTGCACCTCAGCGGGCATGCTGATGTTGATCTGCGGGTTGGCCGGAATGGTCACGCCAAAGTGCTCGGCGGGCTCGGGCGTGTTCACCTTCGTCTCGGTGGGCAGGCCGGCATCCACCCAGCCACGCAGCCCGCCGTTGAGGAAACGCACGTCCTTCACGCCCGCCCATTTCAGTGCCCACAGCACGCGCAGCGCCGCCAGCTGGTTGTCGGAATACAGCACGATGGTCTTGTCGTGCGTGATGCCGTTCTTCAGCAGGTTCTGCTCGATCACCTTGGGATCGGACAGGTTCCAGACGGGCGCGTTCTCGATCCAGTCGGTGTCGAAGTGGTAGGCACCGACGATGTGCTGCATGTAGGCATTGGATTTCTCCCGAGGCCCCCACGACACCTCGAACAGCATGTACTGATCGTTGTCGTAGCTTTCGGGCTTGCCTCCTTTCATCAGTCGGTCCAGCCACTGCGGCGAGACGCTGAGGGCATAGTTCGGGAACGCATCCATCGGCCGGTTCGGATCGCTGACCCAGGCCAGATAGTCCTTGTAGACCGCGACCTTGTAGCCACGCGAGGCAAACTCGGCGCTGACCCGCTCCAGGTTGTCGGGGTTGCTGTCGTAGAACACCACCGTACGGTCCTTGGTGATGCCCTTGCCGGCCGCGAACTCCTCGAATTTCTCGGGAGCGATGTAGTCCAGCCAGGCCGTCGTGAACTGGCCTGCACCACGGATGTGCCCGCCACGCGGCGCGCCTTGATCGTGGAAGCCGTTGTAGAGGCTGTCGTCGCGCGTGTCCATGATCACGTAGTCGGCGCTGTCCAGCTTCGCTGCCAGGCCAGCCGTGTCGATCACCTGCACCTTCTGCGAATCACAGCCGGCCAGCGTCATGCCCACGGCGGCCACCAAGGCGGCTGCACCGGCCAGGCGGCGTGCAGCCGGACGTCCCTGCTTCACGTCACGATGGCAGGCGTCATGCGCAGCGGTGCCCTGCTGTCGACCGCCGGCCTTGTTGACGGATGGCCCGATGGAGAAAGCGGATGGCTCCGGACGAATAGGCAGCAGACTCATGATGATGGTGCAGACAGATGCAAAGGAATGAAAAGGAGGCTCAGGCACACGACGGCGTGCGCAGCAGGCGCAGCGCCAGCCAACAGCCCAGCAGGATCATCAGCGTGGCCAGCCAGCCCTGCCACGAGAAGTAGGCGGTGGCCACCAGGGTGTTGGTGATGGTACAGCCGCCAGCCAGCGTGGCGCCCACGCCCATCAGCACGCCGCCCAGGATGCGCTGCGGCACCTGCTCCACCGGCGGCACCCGCCAGCGGAACTGCCCCCGCAGCCAGGCGCTGAAGAAGGCGCCGGGCAGGATGCCCAGCACGAAGAGGCTGCCCCAGTTGAGATAGCGGCTCTGGCCGGTGACCAGATACTGCAGCACGTTGGCCGT
>CAUVLK010000277.1:0-4113 GCA_963552635.1 uncultured Lautropia sp.
TGCAGCTTTTGGAATGGAGCCAGAAAAAACGGAAAATGTATAAGCAGCTTTTAAATGCTTGGGAAGAAAGTGGAGAAATTTATTTGAAAAGAAATGGGAAATATACTTTGCCCGAAAAAGAAGGCTTTGTAAAGGGAGAAATTTCCATTTCCAGCGGGAATTTTGGATTTCTTGATATTAATGGGCAGGCTAGTGTCTTTATTCCTGGAGCTTATTTAAATACGGCTATGAATGGAGATACTGTTTTAGTTCGTATTTTAAAGGAAAGTTCAGACAATAAAAAGCGGGAAGGTCGGCGCGGGTCTGGGCGTCGTCGGCGGGCCAGCCCAGCGAGGTGAAGGGCACCAGGGCCGACGAGAACCAGGTGTCGAGCACGTCGGGGTCCTGGGTGAGCGGGCCGGTGCAGCCGGCGGCGTCGGCCTTCTGGCGGGCTTCTTCCTCGTTGCGGGCCACGAAGATCTGCCCATCCTCGCTGTACCAGGCGGGAATCCGGTGACCCCACCACAGCTGGCGCGAGATGCACCAGTCATGGATGTTGGAGAGCCAGTGGTCGTAGGTGGAGGCCCAGTGTTCGGGGAAGAAGCGGATGCGGCCGGAGGTGACGGCTTCCAGCGCCGGGCGGGTGATGGCGGCCATGCCACCGGGGCGGCCGTCGGGCTGCGTCTCGCGGGTCTGGTCCACGAACCACTGGTCGGTCAGCATGGGCTCGACCACTTCGCCGGAGCGGCCGCAGACGGGTACCATGTTGCGGTGCTTGACGGTGTCGACCAGCAGGCCGGCGGCGTCCAGGTCGGCGACCATGCGATCGCGGGCCTCGTAGCGGTTCAGGCCCCGGTAGGCCTCGGGCACGGCGTCGCCCGCCATGTTGGCCTGCAGGTCGAGCACCACGATCAGCGGCAGGTTGTGGCGCATGGCCACTTCGTAGTCGTTGAAGTCGTGCGCGCCGGTGATCTTCACGCAGCCGCTGCCGAATTCGGGATCGACGTAGGTGTCGGCAATGATGGGGATCTGCCGGCCGGTGAGCGGCAGGGTCAGCATCTTGCCGTGCAGGTGGCGGTAGCGCTCGTCGTCAGGATGCACGGCCACGGCCACGTCGCCCAGCAGGGTCTCGGGGCGGGTGGTGGCCACGGTCAGTCCCGTCAGTTCGGTGCCGTCAGCGGCCTTCTGGGGGCTGTCAGCGAAGGGGTAGCGGATGTGCCAGAGATGGCCATCGCGCTCGGTCATGTCCACTTCCAGATCGGAAACAGCCGTGCGCAGCACCGGGTCCCAGTTCACCAGCCGCTTGCCGCGGTAGATGAGGCCGGCTTCATACAGGCGCACGAAGACCTCGGCCACCGCCGTGGACAGTTTCGGGTCCATGGTGAAGTAGCCGGAATGCGTGCCCAGGCTGTCGGCGTACTCCCAGTTGGCCGAGTCGCCCAGCCGGCGCATCTGCTTGCTGATGGCGCCGCCCGATTCGTTCTTCCAGGCCCAGACGCGCTCGATGAACTGCTCGCGCGGCAGGTCGTAGCGCGACTTGCCCTCGGCGGCCAGCTGGCGCTCGACGACGATCTGCGTGGCGATACCGGCATGGTCGCTGCCCACCACCCAGTTGGTGTCCTTGCCCAGCATCCGGTGGTAGCGGATGAGCGTGTCCATCAGCGTCTGCTGGAACGCATGGCCCATGTGCAGCGTGCCGGTGACGTTGGGCGGCGGCAGCTGGATGCAGTAGGCGGTGTCGCTGGCCGGCTGGGCGGATGCCGTGCCGGCGGCGTCGGTGCCCGGGGCCGGCCGGTTGGCGAAGTAGCCGCGCGATTCCCACAGGGGATACCAGCGCGCCTCGATGGGCGCCGGCTCGAAACTCTTGGGCAGTTGGTCCTGGGCGGAATCCGCAGGGGCAGCAGCGTTGGTCATGAACGTGTCTGGATGGAAGTGATCGGATGAGGGGAATTCTAGAGCGTGTCGGGCGTTTCATGCCCACGGTGTCGCTCACAGTGCCCCCGCGTCACGATCAGGCACGTTCAAAAGGGCCCTGTGGGGGCCTCGGTCCGGCGTCGACGGGGCCTGGGCAGCCCCGCCGGATTCAGTCGTCGTGGTTCTGGCGGGCCATCTCGGCGTGCAGCCGGGTGATCTCCTCGTTGACCGCGCGGGCCACGATGTCGCGGATCAGGCGGTTGAGGGTGTCGTGCACGTCGCGCGTCATGGTCTCGACGGCGCGGGAGATGACCGGAGCCAGCGCGTGATTCATCTGGCCATCCAGCAGGATGTCGCCACGGCGCAGCAGCCGCTCCAGCACGTTCTCGCGCACCTGACCGGCCAGGTTGCTCCAGTCCACATCCTCGAAGTTGCGCGGCAGCTGATCGGGGTGATAGCGCTGCACGTTGACGACATCCGTCAGCATCGGGATGGCATCTTCGTCTTCGGGTGTGGGGGTGGACGGGCGCACCGCAGGCGGAACGATGGTCGTGGTGCGCGGTGCGAACGGGGCGGCGTCCGGGCTGCCGGCGGTGGTGGGCAGATCGGGGAAGGGGACGGGTGCGGTGGCGGGGGCAGCCTCATGGGCCGCTGCCGAGGAGATGCCCACATCCAGCAGGCGCATCGAATGCACCAGCTTGTTGATCAGCGCCCGGTCCTCGTCGGTGAGCGGCGGCAGGGTGGCGATGGCGGCGTCCTCGTCCAGCGGGCCGGCCTCGTCTTCCAGGTAGTCGTCGTCGGAGTCGTCGGGGAACTGCGAGCGTGGCCAGCCGGTGGTCTGGCCTGTTGCCGGACGGGCGCCGCCTTCGGTGTGGGTGCCCGTGTCGGGGTGCTTGTCATCGGTTGCCATCTCGTTCCTCCACATCGTGGGTGAGCGGGGTGTAGCCTTGTTCGCGGTAGGAACGGAAGCGGGCGCGGGCCGCCTGACGGCTCTGCGCATCGGTGCCTACCAGTTCCACCACCCGGGCGTAATCGGCGAAGGCGGGCGGCATGCGCTCGCCCAGATTGACCAGCACCTGACGGTGGCTGGCGGGCACGTCGGCGTCGGATGCGGTGAGCAGCACCGGGGTGCGCTCTGCCAGCGGGTGCCGGACCGAGACGTGCGGGATGAAGGACAGCGGCGCGAATTCCCACAGCAGGCGGTCGAAGCTGGCCAGGCGGCGGGTGTCTTCACAATAGACGACCACCTTGTGCCCGGCCTGCCAGGCCTTGCGCACCAGCCGGCAGCCGTAGCGGCCGGTGTCGGGGACATTGAAGTGGAAATCCACCTGGGTCATGGGGCTGCGGGAACTCGTGCCGTGGGAAGGCCGTTCAGCCTGCGCGATCCATCAGGAAGTGGGTGAGCAGTGCCACCGGACGACCCGTGGAGCCCTTGTTGGCCCCCGAGCGCCAGGCCACGCCGGCCACGTCCAGGTGCGCCCACGAATAGGCCTTGGCAAAGCGCGACAGGTAGCAGGCGGCGGTGATGGCACCGGCCGGACGGCCGCCGATGTTGCCCATGTCGGCAAAGGGCGAGCGCAGCTGCTCGTTGTAGGCGTCGTCCATCGGCATGGGCCAGCAGGTGTCGCCGGAATCATCGCCAGCGGCCTGGATCTGCGCCGACAGGGCCTCGTCATTCGAGAAGAGGCCGGCCCGCTGATGGCCCAGGGCGATGACGCAGGCACCGGTGAGCGTGGCCACGTCGATGACCGCTGCCGGCTTGAAGCGCTCGGCGTAGGTGAGGGCATCGCACAGCACCAGCCGACCCTCGGCGTCAGTGTTGAGGATCTCGACCGTCTGGCCCGACATCGTGGTGACGATGTCGCCCGGGCGGGCGGCCGAACCCGAAGGCATGTTTTCGGCGGCCGCGATGATCACCGTCAGGTTGATCTTGAGCTTCATCTGCGCCACGGCCTGCAGGGTGCCGAAGACCGAACCTGCGCCGGACATGTCGTACTTCATCTCGTCCATGTCGGCAGCCGGCTTGAGCGAGATGCCGCCCGTGTCGAAGGTGATGCCCTTGCCCACCAGGACGACCGGTGCCTGGCGCGCGCCAGCGCCCCGGTAGTGCATGACGATGAGCTTGGGTGGCTGGGCCGAGCCCTGCGCCACGGCCAGCAGGGCACCCATGCCCAGCGAGGCCATCTGCTTCTGATCCAGCACCTCGACCTTGAGCTTGAG
>CAUVLK010000278.1:0-4096 GCA_963552635.1 uncultured Lautropia sp.
ATCTTTCTGGGGGCCGTCGTTCTGGGTGAACCCACGGGCGGCCTGCAGATCGTGGGCACGGCCGTCGTCATCCTGGGCGTGCTGATCCTGAGCCGCGCCGCCACCCGGGGGTGATGCCGCAATTTTGCAGCCTGAGCATACGGTAGGACACTGGCAGACTTGCGCAGCAGGACTGGGCAACGCTTGGGCCAGATGAGGCCGCGGCGTTCACCCTTCCATCCATTCAAACGGAAAGAACCCCACCATGACCGATCGTCGTTTTGCGTCCGTCGCCCGCGTCTATGGAGAAGCCGGCTGCCAGCGGCTCTGGCAGTCCCATGTCGTCGTTGTCGGCATTGGCGGTGTCGGCTCCTGGGCGGCCGAGGCGCTGGCGCGCAGCGGCGTGGGGCGTCTCACCCTCATCGACCTGGACCACGTGGCCGAGTCCAACATCAACCGACAGGTCCATGCACTCACCAGCACGCTGGGCGCCGCCAAGGTCGAGGTGATGGCGCAACGCATCCGCGACATCTCGCCCGGCGTCTCCGTGCACCCTGTTGATGAATTCATCGAGCCCGGCCAGGAAGAGAAACTGATCCCTGCCGACGCCGATCTTGTCATCGACGCCATCGATGCCGTGGCGGCCAAGGCGTCGCTGATTGCCTGGTGCGTGGCGAACGGCAAGCCCGTCATCGCCTGCGGTGCGGCTGGCGGGCGCACCGATCCCCTGCAGCTGCGGGTGGAAGACCTTTCCCGTACCACGGGGGATGCGCTGCTGTCGGCCGTGCGCGCCCGGTTGCGCCGGCATCATGGCTTCCCGCGCGGGGATGGCACAGCGATGCCGTCTTCGGGCAGTCGTGCTGAAACATCAAACGTGCCGGCATACAGCGAGGATCAGGAAGGCCAAGGCGCGTCAGGCCGCTTTTCGGGTCAGGGCGCGCAGTCGGTTGCGTCTGCACAGACCCCACCTTCGTCCCGCCGGCGCCGCAAGGGCGATCCTTCCCGCTTCGGCGTGCCGGCCATCCATTCGCCTGAACAGATTGCCGGCACCCGCCCGAAGGGTGAGGGCGGCGGCATGCCGCTGGCCTGCGCCGGCTACGGTTCGCTTGTCACTGTCACCGCCAGCATGGGCCTGGCCGCAGCCAGCCAGGCCATTGCGCAGTTGCTGCGCTGAATGCCATCAGGAAACCTGGCCCGCAGCGCCACAGTGGCCTGCGAGTCAGTCCTGTCGGGATCGGTCGCATCCTTCACCTGGACGCCAGGGGCGTGCATGAAGTCCAGAGGTGGAGGAGAAGCCGCATCAGGGCGCGGGCTTCTCCGATCGACGGAGAAAATCAGCCCGTCACTGCGGGAAACGACCCCGCCAGTACTCGAAGCCCTTCTCGCCTTCATAGACTGAACGGTCGTCGACGAGGTACTGGTCGACGACCTGCAGCTGCTGTCCACGCTTCCAGTTGGCCGGCGCCTGCCAGACGACGCACTGCAGCCGCCTGGCTTCGGGCAGTTCGATGTTCCAGCACAGCTTGGCCTGCTGCTCGGAATCCCCCTGCAACAGCAGCAGCTTGGTCTGGTAGCCCGCATGGGAGCCCCACCGCTTCAGCAAACCGTAGGAGGCCACACCGTCCAGCCGGAAGCTGAAGGGAATATCGATACCACCAATCGACGGTCTGTCGCTGCCGGCGCTGACGACATCACCCAACGTGGCAGAGTCTGCTGTGATCGTCAGGGGCACCGAAATGCCCTGGCTATTGAATGGGCGCAGAATTTTCTCGCCCAGATACTGATGCCGCGGGTGCGGCCCGCTGCCCACGCTCATCGAATACTCGCCCGGTGCGGCGGCATGGTACTGATAGTACTTGGTATTGCATATGATGTTGCCCAGCGCGGCAAACGGGCTCAGCAGGCCGGGGCTGTTCGGGGTCGTCTTCTGATAGTTGTTGGGGTTAAGATCCGTATCCGCACGAGGCTCCGGCAGCTCCAGCGGCTTCCCCGTCGTGACGCGCGTGCCGTTGTATGACGTGGCCCGATCAAGGGTCAGGCAGCCTTTCTGATCCAGCATGGTCAGCAGCGCATCGCCCCGTACCCCGGCGGCCGAGATGGGGGCTGTCTGGGGCGTGGCCCGGGTGACGGTGCTGGCTTCTGCCGTATCGGCTACCGCCGTGCGGTTCGCAGCCGTGGCCGAGCTGATCGTGCCGGAAGCATCGGTGGCGGGGGCAGCGGCAGATTCCGCGTTGGCCGGGCTTGCCGGAGCAGCAGCGGCAGCTTGCGTGGCGTCGGCGGTCTGAGTCGTGTTGGTACCTTGTGCGGCGCCGGCAGTCTGAGTCGCGCCGGCAGCCTGTGCGGCATCACCTGCCTGTGTGGCCGCGTTCGCCTGTGCCGTATCTCCGGCCTGGGCTGCATCTGCCTTGCTGGCGTGCTTTGCCGTGGCAGTTGGTGTGGTGTCCGAGAGGGCCTTGGTATCGGCGTGGGTGCCGTCATTGCCATTGCCACTGCCGCAGGCGGCCAGCAGTATGGCCAGTGCAGCAGCCGTCAGGGGCACGCGGTACGTGTTGCCAGGAATCGTCATCGTTCACCTCCTTGGTGGGGCTGCATCATGCAGCCTGGTTGGAAAGCCGTTCATCAAGAAACAGCTTAGTTCCAACCTTATGCCACTGTGAACCGAAAAGCCTGTCCCGTTCGGGAAAAGAAATGGCAGGGCGCTCCCATAAGTCGGGGGTTGTGCGCGCGTATCATCCTTGGCCATGGACACACGTATTGCTCCCGTCATCCGCGGCCTCTGCATCGCCCTGCTGGGTGCGGGCATCGCGGTCTGGATGGGCACCCCATTGCCCTGGCTGCTGGGGCCGCTGTTTCTCACGGCGGCCACCCGGGTGGCCGGCATGCCCACCCGTTGCCCGGCGCCCTTCAACAAGTTCGGGCGCTGGGTCATCGGGCTGTCGCTAGGGTTGTATTTCTCGGCCGAGGTGATGCAGAGCCTGGCGCAGCACTGGGGGCTCATTCTTGCCGGCATCCTGTATGCCCAGGTGCTGGCGGTCGTCGGCTGCTGGTTCTATCACCGCGTTGGCGGTCTGGATGTGGGGACGGCCTGGTTCTCGTCGGCCATCGGCACGGCCAGCGAGATCGTCAACATGGCGCATCGTCATGGCACCCGGGCAGACCATGTGGCCACGGTGCATAGTGTGCGGGTGCTGCTGGTCGTGGCGCTGGTGCCCTTCGGCGTGCAGTGGCTGGGCGGTGATGCTTCCCATCTGCGGGGTGCTGCCCGGGATGTGCATTGGGGCAGTCTGCTGCCGCTGATGCTGGGCAGTCTCGTTTCGGTCTGGTTCTTTCTGCGCGCGCGTGTGCCCAATGCGTGGCTGCTGGGGGCGCTGCTGTTCGTGGCGACCGTGAACCTGCTGCAGCTGTTGCCGCATACCGATCTGCCACGTTGGGTCTCGTGGGCCGCTCAGCTCTGCATCGGGTGGTCGTTCGGTGACCGATACCGCCCGGATTTCCTGCGCAGTGCTCCCCGGCTGCTGTCGGCTGCCTGCGTCTTCACGCTGGTCAGCATTGCATTGACCGTCGGGCTGGGGATGGTCCTTTCGCCGCTCGTGGGGATGCCCGCACCATCACTCATTCTGGGGCTGATGCCCGGCGGCATTGCCGAAATGACGCTGACGGCCCGCGCGCTGGAGCTGGGGGTGGCCATGGTGACCGCCATGCAGGTCGCTCGCATGCTGTCCGTGGTGTTCAGCACGCCTGCCATTTATCGTCGCTTCATCCAGGCCAGGGAAGGGGATCGGGCTTCAGGCGCACAAGGAAGTAATCCGCCGGTTTGAGGATGCACTTGTGTGCATGGCCTTGGCGGGTGTTTTAGCTGGGCATCATGCCGAAGGCCGCGAGGACTTGTTCAGACTCTCCCAAGGCACCGCTCGGCTGGCAGAAATGCCGCATCCCGGCAGCCTCAGCCCTGCTTCACCTCATGCCCGCTGCGCACCCAGCCGGCGGTGGCGAAGGCCACCAGCGCCCACAGGGCCCACAGCCATGGTGAGCCGCCGTTGTCGTGTGCCAGCATGCCGATGGGCAGCACCAGGCCCACGGCGGCTGCCCAGGGTACCCAGGCTCCGCCCCGGCCCAG
>CAUVLK010000279.1:0-4082 GCA_963552635.1 uncultured Lautropia sp.
GCGCCCCCGGCAGGCCGACCATGGGGATCTGGCCACCAATCTGGCCATGCAGCTGGCCCGCCCGCTGAAGAAGTCGCCGCGCGCGGTGGCCGAACAGCTGGTGGCCGCACTGATGGAACAACCCGGTGCGGCTGATCTCATCGCCCAGGCCGAGATTGCCGGCCCGGGCTTCATCAACTTCCGGCTCACGCCCGCCGCCCACCAGCGCGTGGTGCACGAGGTGCTGGCCCAAGGTGAACAGTTCGGGCAGCAGCCGTCCAACGGCCAGCAGGTGATGCTGGAGTTCGTCTCGGCCAACCCCACCGGCCCGCTGCACGTCGGCCATGGCCGCCAGGCGGCGCTGGGTGACGTGCTGGGCAACCTTCTGGCCTCGCAGGGCTGGAAGGTCCATCGCGAGTTCTATTACAACGACGCCGGCGCGCAGATCCACAACCTGGCGCTGTCGGTGCAGGCGCGTGGGCGCGGCATTGCGCCGGACGATCCGTCCTTCCCGGCCGATGGCTATCGGGGCGACTACATCGCCGAGATCGCCCGGGCCTTCGTGGCCCGCGAGACGGTGCAGGTGAGCGGCCAGCCGCCCGAGACGGCCACGGGCGACCTGGATGACCTGGATGCCGTGCGCCGCTTTGCAGTGGCCTGCCTGCGTCGTGAGCAGGACCTGGACCTGGCGGCCTTCGGCGTGTCGTTCGACCGTTACTACCTGGAGTCGTCGCTCTACACCGACGGCAAGGTGGAAGAGGCCGTGGCGCGTCTGGTGGCCGGCGGCCACACCTTCGAGCAGGACGGCGCGCTGTGGCTGCGCACCACCGACTACGGTGACGACAAGGACCGCGTGATGCGCAAGTCCGAAGGCGGCTACACCTATTTCGTGCCGGACGTGGCCTATCACCTGGGCAAGTGGCAACGGGGCTTCACGCAGGCCATCAACATCCAGGGCTCGGATCACCACGGCACGGTGGCGCGGGTTCGCGCCGGGCTGCAGGCGCTGGACATGGGCATCCCGAAGGGCTACCCGGACTACGTGCTGCACAAGATGGTGCGCGTGATGCGCAACGGCGAGGAGGTGAAGATCTCCAAGCGTGCGGGCAGCTACGTCACGCTGCGTGACCTGATCGAGTGGTCGGGCGGCGGGGACGAGACCCGGGGCCGAGATGCCGTGCGCTTCTTCCTGATTTCCCGCAAGGGCGACACCGAATTCACCTTCGACGTGGACCTCGCGCTGTCGCGCTCGGACGAGAACCCTGTCTATTACGTCCAGTATGCCCATGCCCGGATCTGCTCGATCCTGGCGCAGGCAGCGGAGCGTGGTGGCCAATCGGCCGGCGCGGAGGGACGCGGGGTACACATTGACCGGCTGACGGCGCCCACCGAATATGCACTGATGGCACGCATGGCGGCATTCCCGGCCATGCTGACCGAGGCGGCGCGTGAACTGGCGCCACACCAGCTGGCCTATTATCTGAAGGATCTGGCCGCCGACTTCCATGCGTTCTACAACGCCGAACGGGTGCTGGTGGACGATGCCGAACTGCAGTCGGCGCGGATGGCGCTGCTGGAGGCCGTGCGGACGGTCCTGCGGCGCGGCATGGCGCTGATCGGCGTGTCGGCGCCGGAACGGCTGTGAACGGCCACGGCCGGGAGGTTTGATGCAGATCGACAATCCAATGATGCCGATGAACCGGGGCGATTCCCCGATGGCGCAGGCGACTGCCCGGCTGGCAGCCGCCCGGGTGAACACGGCATGCCCCGCGGGCCCGGGGGATGCACGCCAGGCAGGGCAATCCCGGCCTGGCTTCGTGGCACGCACGCCGCTGGCACGCCAGCGGGGCGGCACGATGCTGGGGCTGCTGCTGGGTCTGCTGATTGGCACCGGTGCAGCCGCGGGCGTGGCCTGGTACATCTACCGCTCGCCGCTGCCCTTCATCACGCCAGTCGTGCAGGAGGGCAACCCGTCGGGACTGAAGCCGGCGCCCGAGGTACCCAATCCCGTGCCCAGCGTGCAACCCCAGGCCGGACAGCTGCCCGATCCCAACCAGGGTGCCTCTCGGCAGCAGGTGATGCCGCAGCCGGATCCGCGTTCCAACCTGCAGTCGCAGGGGGTGTCCACGGTGGATGTCACGGGCGATGCCAGCGGACAGCCGACCGATGAGCTGCCCACCATGCCGCCGCAGCAGCCTGCCATGGTGGGAGGCGGCTACATGCTGCAGGCCGGTTCCTTCCGGCGCGTGGCCGATGCCGAGCGCCTGAAGGGCAACCTGGCGCTGCGGGGTCTGGAAGCGCGGGTGGAATCGGGCAATGTGAATGGCCAGACGGTGTATCGGGTCCGGATCGGACCGTATCCGTCGCTGCAGGATACCAACCAGGTGCGCGCCGATCTGGCCGACGAGGGCATCGAAGCGGCCGTGGTGCGCGGGCGCTGATCCCGGCGGGTTCCATCCGGGCGTCCACCCTGCCGCCGATCGGTTGCGAACTGCCACCGAGGGTTGGTGAGGTGTAACGGTCTGATGCAGGGTAAACCGGCTCGACGCGTCCTTCGTTGCTGCGGATGGCCTTCGGCCCCCGGGCCGGATGCTCCTTCGCCGGGAACCTTTACGGTTCCCCCAGTTTTTCACGATGTCCGGACAGGCTTTCCGGACATCGCCTTTTTCAGGATGGGTCTCATGAATCGCAAACAGTTCCTCTCGACGCTTTCCGCAGCTGGCCTGGCCCTGGCGCTGATGCCGGCTGGTGCCGCCCTGGCGCAGCAGCAGTCGATCAGCAGCAAGGATTTTCAGGCGCTGTCGGGGCATGTGCCCACCGAGGCCGCTCCGGGCAAGATTGAGGTGGTGGAGTTCTTCTGGTATGGCTGCCCCCACTGCTATGCCTTCGATCCGACCATCTCTGCCTGGAGCAAGCGCAAGCCCGAAGACGTGGTCTTCCGCCGTGTGCACGTGCCCTTCTTCAGCCGTCCGCACCAGCAGATGTTCTACGCGCTGCAGGCCATCGGCCGTGAGGACGATGACACCCGCAACGTGATCTTTGACGCCATCCAGAAGCAGCGCAAGCCCATGCAGCAGCTGGACGAGATGAAGGAAGTGCTGGCCGCGGCCAAGGTGGATCCCAAGGCCTTCGAGAATGCCTACAACTCGTTCGGCGTGAAGACGCAGATCCAGCGCGCCAACAAGCTGGCCACCGCCTACGGCATCGATGGCGTGCCGACGCTGGGCATCAATGGCCGCTACACCACCAGCCCGTCGGTGGCTGGCAGCAACGAGCGGGCCATCGTGGTGCTGGATGAGCTGATCCAGCGCGAGCGCGGCCAGCAAGGCGCCGGCAAGTGAGTTGATGGCGGCCGGCCGCGACAGCGCCGCATCGTCCCCGGTGCGACGCATCGTCATCACGGGCGCATCCAGCGGCCTGGGGCGGGCGCTGGCCACCGAGCTGGCCCAGCGCTTTCCGGGCAGCACGATGCTGCTGCTGGCCCGCCGTGCCGACCGGCTGGCCGAGCTGGCGGCCGACCTGCCGCAGGTGCAATGTGTCTGCGAAACAGTGGACATCACCGACCACGAGCGGCTTTCCGGCATCTGCCGGCGCTTCGTGGCCGAGCACGGTGCGCCCGACATCGTGATTGCCAACGCCGGCATCAGTGTGGGCACACTTACCGACGAGCCCGAGGATCGGGCCGTCTTTGCCCGCATCCTGGCCGTGAACGTGCAGGGCGTCTTCGACAGCTTTGCCCCTTTCCTGGAAGCCATGAAGGCGGCGCGCCGGGGCACGCTGGTGGGCATCGCCAGCGTGGCCGGCGTGCGGGGCCTGCCCGGATCGGGCGCCTACAGCGCCAGCAAGGCGGCCGTGGCCGTCTATCTGGAAAGCCTGCGGCTGGAAATGCGGCCGTTTGGCGTCTCGGTCGTCACCATCTCGCCGGGGTTCATCGATACCGACATGACCCGGATCAACCCCTATCACATGCCCTTCCTGATGCCAGCCCCGCGCTTTGCGCAGGTGGCGGTGGATGCCATTCTGGCGCGCCGGCGCCGGATCGTGATTCCCTGGCAGATGGGATGGGTGGCCAAGCTGTTGCGCATCCTGCCGGCCTGGCTCTA
>CAUVLK010000280.1:0-4072 GCA_963552635.1 uncultured Lautropia sp.
GGCCGATGTCGATCATCTGGCCAGGCGTTTCCTGACTGGGCAGCAGCAGCTTCTTCGCACGGATCAGGTTGCCATCCTGCCCCGTCAGGCCCACGGCCTGGCCGCCGGCCGTGTTGATCAGCTCGACGATCTCCTTGTTCACCTGGCCGGCCAGCACCATCTCCACGATGGACATGGTTTCCTCGTCGGTGACGCGCATGCCCTGGATGAAGCGGCCTTCCTTGCCCATGCGGGTCAGCGCCTGCTCGATCTGCGGACCGCCGCCATGCACCACCACCGGGTTGATACCCACCAGCTTCAGCATCACCACATCGTGCGCAAAGCTGCGCTTGAGACGCTCGTCGGTCATGGCGTTGCCGCCGTACTTGATCACCACGGTCTTGCCGTGGAAGCGACGAAGGTAGGGCAGCGCTTCAGACAGAATCTGCGCCTTGACGCCGGGAGAAAGGCTGTCGTCGGTCATGACCGGGGGTCTCCTGTGAAGGGACGCCTGCCACCCGGCGGCCGGATGCCGCCGCGGCACGTCCACCCGGGATGATAGCGGCCATCACCGCCGCCAGCACCCCGGACATGCCCGGGCCACCACAGGGTCGCACCCTGCCAGCGATGCCCGCGCCACCTGTGCCAGACCGCTGAACCACGGAAGGCCAGTATCGATCAGGTGGCCCGGAAACGCGCCTCTCAGACCAGCGCCGCGCGCCGCGCCGCGTTCAGGCTCAGCTGGCTCTGGATGCGGGCCCGCAGCCACTGCTCCAGCTTGTCCGCCGGCAGCGGCTTGCTCAACAGGTAACCCTGCATCTGATCACAGCCATAGCCACGCAGGAAATCGACCTGCGCCTCGGTCTCGACACCCTCGGCCACCACGTACATGCCCATGCCATGGCCCAGCGCGATGATGGCGCGGGCAATGGCGATGTTGTCGGACCCGTCGTCAGCCTCCGACAGGAACGAGCGGTCGATCTTCAGTGTGCGCGGGCTGAAGTTGCTCAGATAGCTCAGCGACGAATGGCCAGTCCCGAAATCGTCGATGGCCAGGCTCACGCCCATGTCGGCCAGACGGCGCAGCATGCGCACGTTGTCGCCGGCGTTGTCCACGAAGATGGTCTCGGTCAGCTCCAGCTCCAGGTAGCGCGCCTCCAGACCCGTTTCCTTCAGAACCCTGGCCACCATGTCCACGAAACCGCGCTGCTGCAACTGACGCGCCGAGACGTTCACGGCCACGCTCACCGGCGGCAGCCCACGCGCCCGCCAGGTCATCACCTGATTGCAGGCCTCGCGCAGCACCCAGGCGCCGGCCGGCACGATCAGGCCGGTCTCTTCCAGCACCGGAATGAACTGATCCGGCATCACCATCGGCTTGCCTTCGGGCTGCCAGCGCAGCAGCGCCTCCACGCCCGTCACCATGCCCGTCACGGTATGCACCTTGGGCTGGTAGTACAGCAGGAATTCCTCGTTGGCCAGCGCCCGTCGCAGCGCCTGACCCAGCTCGTCACGCGCCTCGGCCTGCACATCCATGTTCTGGTCATGAATGGCATAGCTGCCCGAGCCCTGATTCTTGGCAAAGATCTTGGCCAGCTCCGCTTCGCGGATCAGCTTCTCGGCCGTGATGGCCCGCCCCGCCCGATGGCTGGCGCCCACACTGGCCGACAGATACAGCTGATAGGGCCCCACCTCGAAGGCATTGCCCAGCGCATCCAGCACGCCACGGGCAAAGGCCTCCGTCACGGGCGCCGAACGGGGCATGGCCTCCACCAGCAGCAGAAAGACATCGCCACCCGGCGAACCCATCAGCACCGGCGGCAGGTCGGCATCGCGCGCCAGCGCGTCGATTCGCACGCGAATCACCTTGGCCACCTGCTCCAGCAGCAGGTCGGCACAGCTCTGGCCCACGGCGCCATTGACCATCTTGAAATGATCAAGATCCAGATGAAACAGCGTGCATTCGGTGCCATCGCGTTCCGAACGCACCAGTGCATCCCGCACGCCCTCAATGAAGGCATTGCGATCCAGCACGCCCTGCTCTGCCAGCCCGAGACGCGAGCCACGTCACGGCCCTGCCCGCGCGTGCGCCGATACCCCTGCACGGCCACCAGCGCGATGCAGGCGCCCAGCACCAGCACCAGCGAGCCCACACCCAGCATATGCCACAGCAGCGGCTTGCTGCTGCGGATGATCTCGACATCGGCCCGCAGCGCCGGCACGCCACGCAGCGGCGTCGTCACGGAAAACACCGGTCCGTGGGGCACGCCACCACGCTGCGCCAGAATGACGCCATTGGCGTCGCGCACCATCTGCCGCCCCTCGAATTCCATGGGCGGCAATTGCTGCAGCAAGGCGTTGATGCTCCGGGCGGTTGCCGATCCGCCCTCATCCGCGTCGGCGGCATCGGCCGGACTGGTTCGCGCCCTGATATCCTGCTGCAGCAGGCGCTCGCGCAGAAATTCTGCATCCGCGCGGGCCGTCTCCAGCATCTCGCGCTCAACCGATGTCCAGGCGTAATGGAAGTAGGCCGTGGGCGCCGCCAGCAAGGCCACGATGCCCAGCACGGCGAGCGCACGCATGACGTTGCCGCCTGCCCTGCCCGACCCGAAACGCTGCGCCGCAGAACTCATCTGCCCGTCCGACCTCGCTTGATTGGCCGCGGAACGCTGTCCGCGACGATCGGCCGGCAACACGGCTCGTCCTCTGGACAGCCATGCACGCCCGACCCCGACCGGGACGTGTCATGAACACGGGTCCCGATCGGCAATCTAAACAAGGAGAAATGTCACGGCGAACCGCCACCAGCCGGACGGACAGCCACGCCGCCATCAACGGCAGGTGGCAGGTGCTGCGTTACAGCACGTAGCGAGACAGGTCCTCGTTGCGGGCGATGTCGCCCAGACGCTCCTCGACGAAGGCGGCATCGATCACCACCGTCTCGCCCGAGCGGCGGTCGCCCTGGAAGGACACTTCTTCCAGCAGCCGCTCCATGACTGTCTGCAGCCGGCGGGCACCGATGTTCTCGGTACCCTCGTTCACGCGGAACGCCGTCTCGGCCAGCTTGTTGATGCCGTCGTCGCGGAAGTCCAGCGTGACACCCTCGGTGGCCAGCAGCGCCTGATACTGCTTGGTGAGGCTGGCGTCGGTCTCGGTCAGGATGCGGCGGAAGTCCTCCACCGACAGCGAGCCGAGTTCCACGCGGATGGGGAAACGCCCCTGCAGTTCCGGCACCAGGTCGGACGGCTTGGACAGATGGAACGCACCCGACGCGATGAACAGGATGTGGTCGGTCTTGACCACGCCGTAGCGCGTGTTGACGGCCGTGCCTTCCACCAGCGGCAGCAGGTCGCGCTGCACGCCCTGACGGGAAACATCACCGCCCTGCACGCTACCGCGCACGGCAATCTTGTCGATCTCGTCCAGGAAGACGATACCGTTCTGCTCGACGTTGGAGAGCGCGGCAAGCTTGATCTCCTCGTCGTTGACCAGCTTGCCGGCCTCTTCGTCCACCAGCAGCTTCATGGCTTCGGCAATGCGCATCTTGCGTTGGCGCGTCTTGCCGGGCATCCCCTGCATCATGCCCTGCAGCTGGTTGGTCAGTTCCTCCATGCCAGCCGGCCCCATGATGCCGATGTTCGGCATCGGCTGCGCCACGTCGATCTCGATTTCCTTGTCGTCGAGTTCGCCCTCGCGCAGGCGCTTGCGGAACTTCTGGCGGGCCACCGAATCATCGGCGGTGGAAATGGGCGTTTCCAGGTCACGGTAGTCCGTGGGGGCGCGCTGATGGGCCGACGACGGCAGCAGCGCATCCAGCACGCGCTCCTCGGCCAGATCACGGGCGCGTGCATCCACACGCTGCTTGGCACGGTCGCGCTCTTCCTTGATGGCGGCTTCCATCAGGTCGCGGATGATCGAATCCACGTCCTTGCCCACGTAGCCCACCTCGGTGAACTTGGTGGCCTCGATCTTGATGAATGGCGCGTTGGCCAGCCGGGCCAGGCGACGGGCGATCTCGGTCTTGCCCACGCCGGTGGGACCGATCATCAGGATGTTCTTGGGCACGATCTCGTGACGCAGCGGCTCGGCCACC
>CAUVLK010000281.1:0-4068 GCA_963552635.1 uncultured Lautropia sp.
TCCACCTCCACCAGGTACATGCGGCAGCTGGCGGCAATGGAGAGCTTCTTGTGATAGCAGAAATGCGGCACGTAGATGCCGGCCGCATTGGCCGCGTGCATCACCATGCTGCCTTCGGCGACCGATACCTTCTGCCCATCGATTTCGACTTCGACCATAACTGTCCCGTCAGATTCAGCTCAAAGGGAGGTCGGCACAAGACAGGTCTTGTGTTCGACGTGATGAACGAATTCATCACGGTAGTGCTTGATGAAGCCCCGCACCGGCATGGCGGCTGCATCACCCAGCGCGCAGATCGTGCGCCCCTGGATGTTGCCGGCCACGCGATCGAGCTCGTCGATGTCCTCGGGACGGCCCTGACCGTGCTCGATGCGGTGCACGAGGCGGTACAGCCAGCCGGTGCCCTCACGGCACGGCGTGCACTGGCCACAGCTCTCGTGCGAGTAGAAATACGACAGCCGCTCCAGGCTGCGCACCGGGCAGCGGGTCTCGTCCATGACGATGACGGCACCGGACCCCAGCATGGAGCCGGCCTTGGCAATGGCGTCATAGTCCATCGTCAGGTCCATCATCATGTGGCCGGGGATGACCGGGGCCGACGAACCGCCGGGAATGACCATCTTCAGCTTGCGGCCGTAGCGCACCCCGCCCGCCAGCTCCAGCAGCTTGGCAAAGGGCGTGCCCAGCGGGATCTCGTAGTTGCCGGGACGCTCCACGTCGCCACCGACCGAGAAGATCTTGGTGCCGCCGTTGTTGGGCTTGCCGGCCTCCAGGAAGGCCTGACCACCGTTGCGGATGATCCAGGGCACCGCCGAGAAGGTCTCGGTGTTGTTGATGGTGGTGGGCTTGCCGTACAGGCCGAAGCTGGCCGGGAACGGCGGCTTGAAGCGCGGCTGGCCCTTCTTGCCTTCCAGCGACTCCAGCAGCGCCGTCTCTTCACCACAGATGTAGGCACCAAAGCCATGGTGGGCATTGAGGTTGAACGAGAAGTCGGTTCCGAGGATGCGATCCCCCAGATAACCGGCAGCGCGTGCCTGCGCCAGCGCTTCCTCGAAGCGCTCGTAGACGCGGAAGATCTCGCCGTGGATGTAGTTGTAGCCGGCGCTGATGCCCATCGCGTAGGCCGCGATCGTCATGCCCTCGATGACGATGTGCGGGTTGTAGCGCAGGATGTCGCGGTCCTTGAACGTGCCCGGCTCGCCCTCGTCGGAGTTGCAGACCAGGTACTTCTGACCCGGAAACTGCCGCGGCATGAAGCTCCATTTAAGGCCGGTGGGAAAGCCCGCACCGCCCCGGCCCCGCAGCCCGGAAGCCTTCACTTCCGCGATGACTTCCTCGGGCGTCATCGGCGGCTTGCCGTCTGCCCCCAGCAGGATGCGCTTGAGTGCCTGATAGCCACCGCGCGCCTCGTACTGCTCAAGGGTCCAGCCATCGGCCGAAGTCAGTCCCGCGAAGATCTGCGGGTTGATGTGCCGCCCGTGGAAGCACGTCTCCTGGACACGGGCGTCAATCTGCAGGTTCCTGTCCATGGTCAGTGACGCTCCTTGTTCCTCAGTTCATCGATCAGCGCATCAAGCTTCGCGTTGTCCATGAAGCTCTCGACCCGCTTGTCGTTGATCAGGCAGATCGGGGCATCGGCGCACGAACCCAGGCACTCGGTCTCGATCAGCGTGAAGCGCCCGTCGGGCGTGGTCTCGCCGAAATCGATACCCAGCTTCTGCTTCAGGTATTCGCCGGCCTTGTCACCCTCGCGCAGCGCGCACGGCAGACAGGTACAGACGCCGATCTTCCAGGTGCCAACCTCTTCGAGGTTGTACATGTTGTAGAAGGTGGCAACCTCGTAGACCGCGATGGGCGGCATGGAGAGGTAGTCGGCCACGTCCTCGATGACGGCGGGCGACACCCAGCCCACTTCGTCCTGGGCGATGGTGAGCGCGCCCATCACCGCCGACTGTTTCTGGTCCGCCGGGTACTTGGCGATCTCGCGGTCGATGAGCTGGTAGGCCTGGGCCGACAGCAGACGTTTGACCGGAATGGCTTTGGTGGCCGTCATCGATCGATCTCTCCGAAAACGATGTCCTGGCTGCCGATGAGGGTGACGACGTCAGCCAGCATGTGACCGCGCGACATCTCGTCCAGCGCCTGCAGGTGCACGAAGCCGGGCGGACGGATCTTCATGCGATAGGGTTTGTTGGCGCCGTCGGACACCAGATAGATGCCGAACTCGCCCTTCGGATGCTCCACCGCGGCGTAGGCCTCGCCCTCGGGCACGTGCATGCCCTCGGTGAAGTACTTGAAGTGGTGGATCAGCTCTTCCATGTTGCTCTTCATGGCAACACGCTTGGGCGGAGCCACCTTGTAGTCGTCGATCATGATGGGGCCCGGGTTGGCCCGCAGCCATTCGACGCACTGGCGGATGATCCGGTTGCTCTGACGCATCTCGTTGACGCGCACCAGGTAGCGGTCGTAGGAATCGCCATTGACACCCACCGGGATGTCGAAGTCGACCTTGTCATAGACGGCATAGGGCTGGAACTTGCGCAGATCCCAGACCACGCCCGACCCTCGCAGCATCGGACCGGTGAGACCCAGCGCCTTGGCACGCTCGGGTTCGACCACACCGATGCCCACCAGACGCTGCTTCCAGATCCGGTTGTCGGTGAGCAGCGTCTCGTACTCATCCACGCAGGTGGGGAACACGTCGGTGAAGGACTCGATGAAGTCCAGCAGCGAACCCTCACGGTCGAGGTTCAGTGCCTTGGCACGGCTCTCGGAGATGCCGCCCTTGCCGCCCGCCTTGTACTTGGCCATGGTGCCCGGCAGGTCGCCGTCCAGGCCGCCGGGACGGTAGTAGGCGGCGTGCATCCGCGCGCCCGAAACCGCCTCGTAGCAGTCGAAGAGCGCCTCGCGCTCGCGGAAGGCGTAGAGGATGACGGCCATGGCACCCACGTCCAGCGCGTGCGAACCGATCCACATCAGGTGGTTCAGGATGCGGGTGATCTCGTCGAACATCACGCGGATGTAGCGGGCGCGGATGGGGGCCTCGATGCCCAGCATCTTCTCGACGGCCAGCACGTAGGCGTGCTCGTTGCACATCATGGACACGTAGTCGAGACGGTCCATGTAGGGCAGCGTCTGCAGGTAGGTGCGCTGCTCGGCCAGCTTCTCGGTGGCCCGGTGCAGCAGGCCGATGTGCGGGTCGGCACGCTGCACGACCTCGCCGTCCATTTCCAGCACCAGGCGCAGCACGCCGTGGGCCGCCGGGTGCTGCGGCCCGAAGTTCAGGGTGTAGTTCTTGATCTCGGCCATGTTCGTCTCACTGCTCGTTGCGCGCGGTACCGCCTGCGTACTGGGCTTCGCGGACGACGCGCGGTACATTCTCGCGCGGCTCGATGGTGACGGGCTGGTAGACGACGCGGCGCTGCTTCTCGTCGTAGCGCATCTCGGTATAGCCCGAGATGGGGAAATCCTTGCGGAACGGGTGACCGATGAAACCGTAGTCGGTCAGGATGCGGCGCAGATCGGGGTGGCCGGAGAAGACGATGCCGAAGAGGTCGAACGCTTCGCGCTCGAACCAGTTGGCACAGGGCCACAGGTCGGTGACGGTCTCGACCATCGGCGTCTCATCGTCCATACAGAACGAACGCAGTCGCACGCGATGGTTGTGCCGGATGCTGAGCAGCTGCATCACCACCGCGAAGCGCGGGGCATCCCATTCGGCATTGCCGTAGGTGGAATAGTCGATGCCGCAGAGGTCGATCATCACCTCGAAGCCCAGGCGCGGATCATCGCGCAGACGCTCGCAGACGATGTGATGACAGTCGGCGCTGATCTCGATCGTGACCTCGCCGAGGGCGGTGGACAGGCCCAGGATGCGCTCACCGAGAGCATCCTGAAGGGCAGCAACCAGGGTTTCGGTACTCATGATCAGCGACGCGCGATGGTGTTGGTTTCACGGATCTTGCGCTGCAGCTGGATGATGCCGTAGATCAGCGCCTCGGCCGTGGGCGGACAGCCCGGCACGTAGATGTCGACGGGCACGATGCGATCACAGCCACGCACGACCGA
>CAUVLK010000282.1:0-4056 GCA_963552635.1 uncultured Lautropia sp.
CCATGGCCCTGGCTCCCTCGCGGCGTGCACAGGCAGCATCGGCCAGTGCGACTCAACCCGCACAGGATGGACGCGTGGCGGCCGCAGGACGCCCGAGCACTTCGCCTGCCCTGCCCCAGACCAGCTCGGCATCCGATGCTGCGTCTGCGTCTCGCCCGGCCACCACGGACACAAGTCCCACGCCGCTGCCGACGGCGGCAGTGGCGACGGGAAGAGCAGAAGGTGGTTCGTTCAGCCTGGGCATGGCGCTGCCCACGTCGGGCACCCATTCTCCGGTTCGCACGGACGGCAGCCCGCTGCTTTCCAGCCGCATCGACAGTCCGATCAACAGTGCCGAGTTCAAGGAACAGTTCGCCCGCCAGGTGGCCGGCGTGGTCGTGCAGGGACAGGACCGCGCCGAGATCCGTCTGACGCCGGCCGAGCTGGGACCGATCCGGATCCGGGTGTCGCTGAACGCCGAAGATGCGGCGCTGGACATCTCTGCCGCGCACGCTACCACGCGCGCCGCCATCGAGTCGTCCATGTCGACGCTGAAGCAGATGCTGGCCGATCACGGCCTGCGTCTGTCCGACTACCGGATGGATCAGGGCAACAATGCGGCCTTCCTGTCGCAACAGCGCCAGTCCGGCCAGGAGAACGGGGCAGGAATGCAACAGTCCGGCACCGCCTTCGGTCAGAACGGGGGTCAATCCGGAGGCCAGCAGGCCGATGGCGGCCACGACGCCGGACGTGCCGGCCGCACGATGAGCAGTCGCCCGACGGCGGTTTCCGGCAGCACCAGTGGTGGCGCCCGTGTGGGCAATACCCCATCGAACAGCCGTCTGGACCTGTTTGCATGAAGTACCCGGGCCGACACACGACAGCGGGCTCCCCGCCGTCGGTCGGCCCATGAGTACAGGAGGGGTTCAACGCCCCTTCTTGGCCGATCGGAACGCCCCGTGGACATGGAAAATATCGGCATCTCTCCTGAATCAACTGGATTTATCTCATGTCAGGCAATACGAGCGAGAAAGCCGAAGAAGGCAAGAAGAAAGGTGGCAAGGGCCTGTTGATCGGCATCCTGGCCGTGGTGCTGGCGGGCGGTGGCGGTGCGGGATGGTTCTTCCTGAAGCCCCCGCATGATCCCGATGCCGAGAAACTGGCGCTGTACAAGCCCTCGCCCGAGCCGGTGTTCGTGACACTGGAGCCATTCACGGTGAACCTGGCCGATGAGGGCGGTGACCGCATGGCTCAGGTGGCCGTGGTTCTGCAAATGCAGAACGCCTACGCCGAGAGTGAACTGAAGAAGGTGATGCCGGTGGTGCGCAGCAAGCTCCTGAAGCTGCTGTCGTCGCAGAAGTCCGAGCAGCTGCTGACCGAGAAGGGCAAGGAAGCCTTGGCCGAGGCCATCAAGCAGCGCACCATCGAGGCCATTCATTGGGACAAGTCGTCTGCCCCTGCCCAGGGTGCAGAGCACAAGGATGCTGCCGCGGCAGCACCGGCAGGCAAGCCGCTGATCATGGTTCCTGACTCGGTGGTTGCCGTGCATTTCAACCAGATGCTGGTGCAGTGACATGAGCGAGCAGTACCTGTCGCAGGACGAGATCGACGCGCTGCTGGATGCGCCCGAAGGCAGCGCCACGGATGCGCCTGCCGACGCAGCGCCCGGGGCGGAGGCCGTCGGCGACAGCGGGGCAGACACCGCCGCAGCCAAGGTGGCGGCCGACGATCGTTCTGCCCCTCAGCCCTACGACCTGGCCCGCCAGGAGCGGATCATCCGGGGGCGGATGCCGGCGCTGGAACTGATCCACGAGCGCTTTGCGCGCAGTCTGGGGCTGGCGATGTTCACCTTCATGCAGCGCAACCCGGAAATCACCCACTCTGATCCGGTCGTGGGTCGCTACAGCGACTTTCTGGGCACGATCCAGCTGCCAGCCAGCATCAACATCATGCAGACCCGGCCGCTGGCCGGCTCTGCCCTGCTGGTTCTGGACGGACAGCTGGTGAGCACGATCGTGGACCTGATGTTCGGAGGCACGGGCCGTCCGATGCGCAAGAGCGAGGGGCGCGAGTTCTCGATGACGGAACAGCGTCTGATCAAGAAGCTGATCGAGCTGAGCAGTAGCGAGTACGGGCGCGCATGGGAAAGCATCCACCCGATGGAGCTGGTGTTCACGCGGTCTGAAAGCCAGCCGCAGTTTGCCAACATTGCCATTCCGGCCGAGATGGTGGTGAGCACCACGTTCACGCTGGATTTCAACGGCCAGTCGGGCACGATCCAGATCTGCATTCCCTATTCCGTTCTGGAGCCGATCCGCGACACGCTGTCATCGTCGCTGAACACGAACAGTGGCGAGGAAAAGCGCAGCTGGCTGGGCCAGATGTCGAAGGAGATCAAGCCTGCCGGGGTGGAGCTTGTGGCCGAGCTGACGACGGCGACACTGACGCTGGGCGAACTGATGAAGCTGCGCACCGGCGACGTGATCGAGATCGAGACCGGCCCGGGCGCCATGCTGAAGATTGGCCAGGTTCCGATTTTCAATGGTCGTTATGGCGAGCACAACGGCCGTTATGCGGTGCGCATCGACACCGTGCATTCCTATACCGATTCCCACCAGGATTGATTCATGTCTGAACAGAATACCGTGAACCCGGAAAGCGGGGAGATCGTGCAATCGGCCGACGCCCCGGCGTCCTCTGCGGTCGATCCATCCGTGACGGGAGCACTGCCTGGCGTGATGGCAAGGCTGGGCCAGGGCACCGAGGGCGGTGCCGACATCGAGCGCATTCTGGACATTCCGGTTCAGCTGTCGGTGGAGATCGGACGAACCCGCACGACCATCAACAACGTGCTTCAGCTGGCGCCGGGTTCGGTGGTGGAGCTGGATGCCCAGGCCGGCGCGCCAATGGATGTGCTGATCAACGGCTATCTGATTGCGCAGGGCGAGGTGGTGGTGGTCAACGACCGCTTCGGCATCCGCCTGACGGACATCGTGACGCCTGCCGAGCGCATGCGCCGCCTGAACCGCGGCTGACGGATGTCATCGATGTCTGCCGCACTCACCTCCTTCGGCGTGCTGCTGCTGGTGGTGCTGTCCATTCCGCTGGTGCTGTGGCTGGTGAAACGCCTGTCGCAGTTTCCGGCCGGCCGCGCCAACGGCCTGATGTCGATTGCCGCCACGCTGTCGGTGGGTCCCCGCGAACAGATTGCGGTGGTGAGGGTGGGCGAACGGGCCATGCTGGTGGGCATCACCAGCCAGTCCATTCAGCTGCTGACCGAGCTGGATGCCAGGGACCTGCCTGCACCGTCCGACCTGCCCCAGGCGGCGAACCAGGGATTCGGCTCGCTGCTGGCGGGCCTGCAGAAGAAGAATACCCCATGAAGCCTCGAATGCTGTGGGGCGCGCTGCTGGCTGGCGCGCCGCTGGACGTATGGGCCCAGACCACACTGAGCCTGCAGAGCGCGGCGGCTGCCGATGGCGGCACCACCTGGTCGGTTCCGGTCCAGACGCTGCTGTTCTTCTCGGCACTGTCGTTCATTCCGGCGGTGCTGCTGCTGATGACGAGCTTCACGCGGATCATCATCGTGCTGTCGCTGCTTCGCCAGGCGCTGGGCCTTCAGGCCTCGCCGCCCAATCAGGTGCTGGTGGGCATCTCGCTGTTCCTGACGGCATTCATCATGTCGCCGACGCTGGACCGCGTCTACACGGAAGCGTATCAGCCCCTGGCCGAGAAGCGCATCGATTTCGAGACGGCCCTGCAGAAGGGCAGCGTGCCGCTGCGTGACTTCATGCTGAAGCAGACGCGTGCCTCGGACCTGGAGCTTTTCGCTCGTCTGGCGCGGGTGAAGGCTCCGGACGACAAGCCGCTGTCGGCGCAGGACATGCCGTTCAAGGCCATCGTGCCGGCCTTCGTGATCAGCGAGCTGAAGACGGCCTTCCAGATCGGCTTCATGATCTTCATTCCGTTCATCCTGATCGACCTGATCTGCGCCAGCGTGCTGATGTCGCTGGGCATGATGATGGCGTCGCTCAGAGGTGCGGTGCGGCGGGTGAACTTGTCCATTGGTGTGTTCCT
>CAUVLK010000283.1:0-4041 GCA_963552635.1 uncultured Lautropia sp.
TGTGGCGGCCGGTGCCGCCTGGGCAGGGGGCCGGGAGCTCATGGTGGTGGCGCTCCGGCGTCAGCCAGCCGTGCCGGCCGCAGGCGCCGGTGCCACGCTGCCATCGGCCGCCAGGTGCCCGGCTTCCTCGACGATCATGACCGGCACGCCGTCACGAATGGGGAACACCAGGCGGTCTGCCTTGCAGGTGAGGGTCTGCTGCTGGCGGTCGTGGGCAAGGGGCCCCTTGCACAGCGGGCAGACGAGAATGTCGAGAGCCATCATGGTGTCAATGCGCAGAAGAAGGTGTCGATGTGCGGCAGGCTGTCACGGACAGCTGCTGATCGAGCCATTCTAGCAGCGCCGGATCGGGCACGGCCCGGATATCGAGCACCCGGCAGCGTGCCTGCAGCGCCGGGGGGAAGCCGACGCACTTCACGGCATCCTTGGCCGTCATGATCACACCGGGCTCGGGAAGCGTGGCCAGCCACGCCGGGTCGATGTGGGCATGGTCGGGCAAGGGATACTCGCTGATGTCCAGGCCCAGCGCGCGCAGCGAATCGAAGAAGCGCTCGGGACGCGAGATGCCGGCCACGGCGGCCAGCCGCTGCCCGGCCATGGTGGCCACGAAATCGGACGGCGCCCAGTGCTGGTGGCCATCCAGGGAACGGATGCCGGCCAGTTCGGTACGGATCCGGAAGCGGGGGGGGGCCGATGTCAGGGGGCCTTCGTCCGCCTGTTGTTGCAGGACCTTGGCAGACTGGCGGTCCTGTGGGGCAGCAGCCTGCCGTGTGACGGTAACCGTGGCGGGTCGGGATGCGTCAGGCGACGTCCCTTCGCTCGCTGACTGGGGCGATGTTGCCGGCACCAGCAGCGCGTCCACGTGAGCCAGGCGCTCGGCGGGCTCACGCAGCGGTCCGGCCGGCAGACAGCGGCCGTTGCCCAGACCCAGCGGGTGCATCATCACCAGCTCCAGCCGGCGGGGCAGGGCCACGTGCTGCAGCCCGTCGTCCGAGATCACCACGTCCAGCTCGGGATGGTGCGAGACAAGCAGATCCAGTGCAGCCTTGCGCCGGGCGCCCACGCCCACGGGCAGGCCGGTCTCGACGGCCAGCAGCAGGGCCTCGTCGCCCGCCTCGGCGGCGGGCGTGTTGCGGTCGATGAGAAGGGGCGTATCAGAGGAGGCCCGGTAGCCGCGGGCCAGCAGGCCCACCTTCAGGCCCCGTTCGTGCAGGGCACGGGCCAGGGCGATGACCAGTGGCGTCTTGCCCGAGCCTCCCACCACCACGTTGCCCACCACCACCACGGCCGGGCGACCGGTGGGGGTATGTTCGATCCGTTCGGCCCGTCGGCGGGCCAGGGTTGCCACCAGCCAGGACAGCGGCAGCAGCAGCGGGGCCAGCAGCCAGGCCAGCAGGCGGTCGGCGCCACGGGTCTGGTTGAACCAGACCCGCAGCAGCCAGGCTTCCAGCCGGCGGCGCAGCCCCTCGGTCTTCAAGGCGCCACCCGTTGCATGGGGGCGCCCGTGATGCAGCAGCCCGTCACTGGGCCGATTGCTTCGTCTTGGTGGCGAAGCTCACGCGCGGCAGACCGGCGATGCGGGCGCTTTCCATGACGTTCACCACTGACTGGTGGGACGCGGCGGCATCCGCATGCACGACGACGATGGGGTTCTGACGATCACCGGCTGCACGGCCCAGCACGCTGGCCAGCATGTTGGCATCGGCATGGCCCACCACTTCGTTGTCGACCCGGTACTGTCCGTCGGCCGTCACGGCCACGATGATCTGCACCGGCGCTTCCGGTGTTTCCTTGCCGGCGGCCGAGGGCAGGTCCACGGCCAGCTCGCGGTAGCGGTTGTAGGTGGTGGTGACCATCAGGAAGATGAGGATCACCAGCAGCAGGTCGATGAGCGGGATGAAGTTGATTTCCGGCTCTTCACGCCGGATGGAACGCCGAAAGTTCAATGCCGGCCCCCGATTCCTTTGATCACGTCCACCAGGCGCAGCGACTGCTGCTCCATTTCCACCAGGAAGTCGTCGACCCGGCTGCGGAAGCCCCGGTAGGCCAGCAGCGCCGGAATGGCCACGCCGATACCGAAGGCGGTGTTGTAGAGGGCGATCGAGATGCCGTGAGCCAGCTGGGTCGGATCGTTGCCGCTGGGGGCCTGCGAGCCGAAGATCTCGATCATGCCGATGACGGTGCCGAACAGGCCCAGCAGCGGGGCCACCGTGGCCAGCGTGCCCAGCGTGGGCAGGAAGCGCTCCAGGTCATGCGCCACGGCACGGCCGGTCTCTTCCATGGCGTCCTTGATCATGTCGCGCGACTCGAACTCATGCCGCAGCCCGGTGGCCAGCACGCGGCCCAGCGGCGAGGAACGTTCCACGCGCGTCACCATCTCGGCATTGAGCTGCCGGTTGCGGTGCAGGTTGACCACTTCTTCCAGCATGCCGGGAGGAAGGATCTTGCGGCGTTGCAGCGTGATCGCCCGTTCGACGATCAGGGCAACCGTGGCGATCGAGGCGAGGATCAGAAACCAGATGGGCCAGCCAGCGGCCTGGATGATGGAGAACAAGGGAACACACTCCGGAAGGGGTAGAACTTTCGCGGGACGCGAACGCCGGGATTGTCGGTTTTTTTGTTTGGGGTCGGCAAGTGTGGCACGCAACCTGCAACGGCCTGTGCAAAGACCTGTGGACAACTCTGTGGGCAGATGTGTTCCATCCCGTAATTACAGATGCAGGCGCAGGAAAAGGGTTCAGGGCGCTTCAAGGTTGGGTGCGGAAATTCCTTTATCATTCAATATGTTGGCGATGGGTGAAGGGGCTGTTTCCCCGGCTGATTCAGCCCCCGCCAGCTACAGAAAGCGTTGGCTTTTGTGTGGATAAAAGTACCGATGAAACAACAGGAAAGCGCTTTTACAGCCTCTTCGCAGCCTTTTACGGGTGAGCAGGCGCTGACAGTCGGCCAGCTCAACCGGATGGCTGGTCGTCTGCTGCAGGACACGTTCGGTACCGTGCGGGTGGTGGGCGAGCTGTCCAACTTCACGCGGGCGGCCAGCGGCCACTGGTACTTCACGCTGAAGGAAACCGGGGCTGCCGTGCGCGCCGTCATGTTCCGCCTGTCGGCGCAGCGGGTGGGCTTCGTGCCGCGCGAAGGTGATCGTGTCGAAGTGGTGGCCCGTGTCACCCTCTACGAGGCGCGTGGCGACTTCCAGCTGGGCGTCGAACGCATGCAGCTGGCCGGGGCGGGCGATGTCTGGCAGCGGTTCGCGCGGCTGAAGGCGCTGCTGGCAGCCGAAGGGCTGTTCGATCCTGGACGCAAGCAGCTGCTGCCGCCCCACATCCACACCGTCGGCGTCATCAGCTCGCTGAAGGCTGCCGCACTTCAGGACGTGCTCACCACGCTGCGACGGCGTGCCCCGCAGCTGCGTGTCATCATCTACCCGGCCAGCGTGCAGGGGCAGCAGGCGCCGGCCGAGCTGCTGGCTGCCGTCGAGGCTGCCGAGGCGCGGCTGGAATGCGACGTGCTGCTGCTGGTGCGTGGCGGGGGGTCCTTCGAGGATCTGGACGCCTTCAACGACGAGACGCTGGCCCGGCGACTGGCCCGTTGCACGCTGCCGGTAGTCAGCGGTGTCGGCCATGAGTCCGACTTCACCATCTGCGACTTCGTGGCCGATGTGCGGGCTCCGACACCCACGGCGGCGGCCGAGCTGGTCAGCACCGATCGGCGCGAGAGCCTGCAGCGGCTGCGCCACCAGCGTGCGCGGCTGCAGCAGGCCATGCAGCGCCAGCTGGAGCGACTGGAACAACGCCTGGACATGGCCGAGCGCCTGCTGCGTTCACCCGCACGGCAGCTGCAGGCCCATGGTCAGCGGCTGGAACAGCTGGCAGAACGGCTGCAGCGTTGGCCGTTGCAGGAACTGCCCCGGCAGGAGATGCGCGTGGAACGCCTGGCCGAGCGCCTGCAACGGGCCATGGCCAGTCGGCTGGCCGAGAGCCGGGGGCGCTGGCAGCGTGCTGCCGACACCTTGCGGCCGCCCTCGACGGCTGCCGCCGGATT
>CAUVLK010000284.1:0-4006 GCA_963552635.1 uncultured Lautropia sp.
ATCCATGGGAACGCTAAACGACCCGAAACGGCGAATCCCCTGCTTATCCCCAACACCGTCGGCTACCGCCAGGACGGCCGAGGCTGGTTCCTCACCCACCCCGTTGCCCAGCCCACGCAGCCGCTGCATGAAAGCCAGCGCTTCTGGAACGTCGCCCGCCCCCTCACCTCCGGTCGGCCCGATGGCCTGGATGCCCGCACGGCAGCGCCCCCGTCCAGCGCCATGTCATCCGCCCACCCGGCGGCCGATGGCCACCCCGCCCCGAACGGAAGCGCCGCCCCAGCCACACGACAGGCCCCGGCTTCCCAGGCCACCCCCATGGACTGGCCCACGCTGCCCCTGACCGATGAAGCCCGGGCCGCCGCCCTGAAACTGCTGCGCCAGCAGGGCCTGGTGCAGGACACCGCCGACGGCCAACCACGTATCCTGCCCTACGCCTGCCTGGTGCCCTTTGCCACCGGCACCCTGAAAGGCGCCAGCAAGGCCTGGCCCGGCTTTCCCGCCCTGTGCCGGCAACTCGTCCCCGAACTGCCGGTACTGCTCATGCCCGGCCCGGGGCCGGAAACCATCCAGGCCCGTACCGACTACCCCGACGCCCAGACCCTGGCCGGTGTCCCCCTGGATGTCTATGCCGCCCTGCTGGCCCACAGCAGCGTGGTCGTGGCCAACGACACGGGCCCCGGTCACCTGGCCGCCGCCGTCGGCGCCCGTCTCGTCTCCGTCCTTGGCCCCACCGACGCCAGCCGTTACCGCGCCCTCGGCCCCCACGTCACCCTCATCCAGCACCACCCCTGGCCCGAGGTGGACACCGTCCTGCAACAGGTGCACCAGGCCATGGTGACCGCCCGCCAGGACTGACTCTGCGGCCGCGCGCCTGCCCGTTTTCGGCCTCGCACGACGCCGTTACATCCCGCCGCATCCCGCAAAACAACGCGGCAGGCCGTTGCCCTCAAAGCCACACATTGTGACCCGCCGTTTGTCGGCCGACAGACGGCGGCCTAAACTGCAAGCGAAACGACACTGTTGCGCCCCGGCGACGTATACCCCGCCGGCTGCGCCTTTCGGAGATACCCATGTTCAAGCGAAGCACCTGTGCTGCGGCCGTTGCCGCAGCCTTCTCCCTGGCAGCCATCCCGGCCGCCATGGCGCAAACTGCCCAGGACCACGCCCGTACCGCTCGCCCCGCCCACGCCGGCCAGCAGAACCCCCAAGGACGTCACTACAACCTGCAACGCAACACCCCGCAGGCTGCACCGGCATCCAGGGTCGCAGCAAAACCGGCCGCCCCGCGCCACGGCGCCCAGATGGTCACGGCCGCCAACATGCCCACCGCCATCGACACGCTGACCAGCGATGTCGTCGTCCTGCCCACCTACCACGCCCATCGCAACGCCAGCCAGCTCACGCCCTTCGAGGCCCTGGGCAGCATCCAGCCCCGCTCGCAAGGCACCCCCGGATCCTTCGGCGGTCTGGCCATCCGCGGCAACGCCCTGCAGGACACCCTCGTCCTGATCGACGGCTTCCGCGTCAGCCCGGCCAGCGGCGCCGACTTCTCGCTGCTGCCCATGGCCTATGGCAGCCGCACCGAAATCCTGCGTGGCCCCGCCTCGGGCGTCTACGGCCAGAATGCCGGCGGCGGCGTGGTCCAGTACCTGTCCGACCGTGCCGGTCCCAAGACCCGGGTCAGCGGCGAAGCCGGCATCGGCGGCCGTGGCTACATGCAGATGCGCGGCCGCGTCTCGGGCGGCAATGAACAGATCACCGGCACCCTCGACGTGGGCCGCGAGCGCGGCGACGGCTTCGACGCCACCGCCCGTGACTACCCGGGCCACCAGGACGACCAGGACAACTGGAAGCGCGACAACCTCTCCGGCCGCCTTGACGCCCGCCTCTCCACCGCCACGAACGTCACCGTCGTGGCCATGCGCAACACCGTCAACGCCGACTTCGACGGCATCTATGGCGGCAACACCGCCCTGGCCGCCAAGAAGCGCCTGGAACTGACCGGCGTGCGCGCCGACCACCAGCTCAGCCCGAACACCCGACTGGACGCCAAGTTCGGCCAGAGCAGCATCAGCAACACCTGGAACTACACCAACAACGTCGCCACCTGGGACAAGACCCGCCTGCGTGAATACGGCCTGGGTGCCACCCAGCAGGTCACCCCTGAAGTTCTGGCCCGCGTCGGCGTCGAACGGCTGGAAGAAAGCTACGACACCACCGGCCTCTCTTCGCCCACCCGCACCACCCATGCGCTTACCGGCAACGCCGTGGGCGAATACGGCCCGCACCAGCTCAACGTGGCCCTGCGGCTGGACGACAGCAACCGCTACAAGAAGACCCACAGCCACCAGGTGGGCTATGGCTACCGGCTGGCCGACAACTTGCGCGTCGTGGGCAACCTCAACACCGGCTACCGCATGCCCGACCTAGCCGACTACTACGCCAGCCCGGAAAATGCCCGCCTGAAACAGCAGCGCAACCAGACCGTCGACGCCGGCGCCTACTGGCAGCCCGACCAGGCCACCTACGCCAAGGCCATCGTCTACCGCAGCCGCGTGCGTGACCGCCTCACCGCCATCGGCGACTGCACCGGTGCCGCCAACTGCGCCATCACCAACGTCGGCCGTGCCACCATCACCGGCATCGCCCTCTCCCTCGGCCAGGAAAACGCCCCCGGCCAGCTGGTTGAGGGACTGCGCTGGCAGGCCAACCTCGACCTGGTCAATCCCAAGAACAGCGCCACCGGCCGCGTGCTGCCGCACGTCGCCAAGCGCACCCTCAGCGGCCAGGTGGACTACAGCTTCGACGAGTACAGCGTGGGCGCCGACGTGGTGCTGAACAACCGCCACTTCTCCGACGAAGCCAACCAGCGGCGCGTCGGTGGCGGCCTGCTCGTCAACCTGCGCTCGTCCTGGCGCGTCTCCCCCGAGCTGACGGCCCACGCCGACGTCTACAACCTCGGCAACCGCAGCAACGCCAGCTGGCGCTACTACAACCAGCAACCACGCACCGTGATGCTGGGCGTGTCGTACTCGCCGCGGTAAGCAAGGCAACCGTTGACGGGGCCGTTTCCAATGACAGCCCCCTCGGACACAGGGTCGGTTCCTTCAATCATGGAGGGCCGGCCCTGTTCACTTTCTGCCCCCAGCCAGGCACGCCATCGGCCGAGGCACTAGCTTCGGACGGGAGCGCAGTGAGTGACGAAACAGAGGTTCAAAATGCGTCATCCGTTACTGGCGAAGATCCGGGCCTTTCAGTCTGCCGACGATAACCGGCCGTATAGAACGTTCATGATGGAACAGATTGCATTAGCCGAAGAAATCGGCGGTCGGTTCACGTTTGAAGAGCTTTCCCGACGCTTGGACGAAGATGAAAACAGGCAACCATTGCTTCCGGCCAAACCCCTCCAGCGCTGAGGAAACGCTCTTCTTGCATTCAGACGACCATGGTAATACCATTCGTATTACCCTGTCTGGATCCATGCCGCCATGACCACCACCGTCAAGCTGCCCCCCGAACTGGAACATCAGCTGCGCCAGCGCAGCACCCAGGAAGGCCGCTCCATCAGCGAGCTGATGCGCGATGCCCTCAGCGCCTACCTGCAGAACGTACCGCCCCCCAGGGCCTCCGCCTTCAGCCTGGGCGCAGACCTGTTTGGCCGCCATGCCGGCCCGGCCGATCTGTCCACCGAACGTCGCCGCCATCTGGCCGATGCCTGGGAAGAGAAACACCGCAGGGGGCAATGAAGATGTCAGAACAGAAAGTCGCAGAGCCCCCACTTCGGTGGCCAGCCCCCGTCGAGGGCCCCGTCCTGGTCGACTCAGGTCCCCTGCTGGCCCTGTTCAACGCAGCGGACCACTGGCACCTCCCCGTGCGGCACTGGCTGGAAACGCATCCCGCCGTCCGCCTCATCACCACCTGGCCCGTACTGACCGAAGTCTGCGCCCTGCTGGCCCGTCGCATCCATAACCAGGCCGCCCTGGACTTCCTGCTGTGGATCGAA
>CAUVLK010000285.1:0-3987 GCA_963552635.1 uncultured Lautropia sp.
GCCTCTTCGGGGAACTGGGCGGCATAGGCGTCGAAGGCGTCCTGCCAGCGGGCATGGCGCTCGGCGCCGACCTGGGTGGCGTCCCAGGCCGCGTACAGATCGGCCGGGATCTCGAAGGGTGGCTCGGACCAGCCCAGGGCCTTGCGGGTGGCGGCGATTTCCTCGGCACCCAGCGATTCGCCGTGGGCCTTGGCCGTGCCGGCCCGGTTGGGCGAACCCTTGCCGATGACGGTCTTGCAAATGATGATGGTGGGCGCAAAGCGCAGCTCGCCCACGCCTTCGCCGTCGACGACCGGCCGACCGGTCTCGCCCCAGTCGCGCGCCTGCGCGATGGCCTGGGCCACGGCCCAGGCGTCGTGGCCATCGACCGCGTCGATGACGTTCCAGCCATAGGCGGCAAAGCGCTCGGCCACGTTCTCACGGTACCAGCCCTTGACGTCGCCGTCGATGGAGATGCCGTTGTCGTCATAGAGCATGACGAGCTTGGACAGGCGCCAGATGGCGGCCAGGGCGCAGGCCTCGTGCGAGACGCCCTCCATCAGGCAGCCGTCGCCGGCAAAGACCCAGGTGAAGTGGTCGACGATGTCGTGGCCGGGACGGTTGAACTCGGCAGCCAGCAGCTTCTCGGCCAGGGCCATGCCCACGGCATTGGCCAGCCCCTGCCCCAGCGGGCCGGTGGTGGTCTCCACGCCCGGCGTGACACCCACCTCGGGGTGGCCCGGGGTCTTGGAATGCAGCTGGCGGAAGTCCTTGATGTCGTCGATGGAAAGATCGTAGCCGGTCAGATGCAGCAGCGAGTACAGCAGCATCGAGCCGTGGCCGTTGGAGAGCACGAAGCGGTCACGGTCGAACCAGCCCGGCTGGGCAGGATCGTGCTTGAAGTGTGCGCCCCACAGGGCCACCGCGATGTCGGCCATGCCCATGGGCATGCCGGGGTGGCCGGAACGGGCCTTCTCGATGGCGTCCATGGACAGCACGCGGATGGCGTTGGCCATGCGGCGAGCGGTGTCAGGCGACGGGAAGGCAGGCCAGCCGGTGGCCACGAAGGCCTCGGCAGGTTTCTGGGCATCGGGCAGGGTCACGTCGTCCACCTCGGTGACGCCATCGGACCATCCCACATGTTCAGTGGCGGGAAGCGTCTCGCTCCCGGCTTCATCGGGGGAAAAATCCAGCTCGGCAGTAGCAGGAGCTTCGGTGGGAAACGAGTGGTCGGTCATGGCAGAAAGGGACGAATTGAGCTGAAAATGCGATGAAAAACGGACTTTCAATCAGGCGGCCCGCCCGGAATCTGCCGTTGGCGCCCTGGCCTGCTTGCCATGCCATGTCCGGGTCTCTCCTCCCGACGCTGGGCGCCTTCGGACCGGGCATGCCGGCAGGGCCGCCAGGAACCTCTGCACAGTATACTGGACGTCAATGTAACAGCTATTTGCATTGTCTGCAGGGGAAGGCCCTGTTGTGCGCCGGGGAGATTCGCCAGCCTTCTTGGTGACATTCAGGCAACGAATCATTCGGTCGCCTTCCGCTGCCTTTCCTGACGGTTGCTTCCCTGATCTGATGACCCCCCGAATCCATCTGCCTGCCCTGGCCGGCCAGCCCGCGCCCCCTGTCCCGTCCGATCCCCTGCCGCTGGACGAGCCGGCCGCACACCACCTGCTGCGGGTGTTGCGTCGCGGCATCGGTGACGGGATCGAGGTCTTCGACGGACAGGGACGATGCTGGCGTGCGCAGGTCGCCTCCACGAAGCCGGCAACCGTGACGCTGCTGGCCGCCCTGCCCTCCGAGCCACCGCCCCGTCTGCGACTGGGCCTGGCGCAGTGCCTCAGCACGGCCGAAAAGATGGACTGGACCATCGAGAAGGCCGTGGAGCTGGGCGTGAGCCACATCGTGCCGCTGCTGTCGGCCCGCAGCGTGGTGAAGCTGGACGGGGCACGCGCCGAGAAGCGCGTGCAGCACTGGCAGCGGCTGGTGGTGGCAGCGGCCATGCAGTGCGGGCGCAGCCGCCTTCCCGAGATCGCCCCCATCCAGCCTGTGGGCACCTGGCTGGCCAGTCTGCCCGCCCCGCAGACCCATGAGCGACGCTGGGTGCTCAGCCCGCTGGCCGAGTCATCGCTGATGGCGCAAGCCCGTACACTCGCGGCCCAGGCCGGCGCCACCACGGTCTGGCTGCTGTGCGGGCCGGAATCAGGGCTGGCCGAGACGGAAGTGGACCAGGCGCTATCCCTGGGCTGGCAGCCGGCGCTGTTGGGCCCGCGGGTGCTGCGCACCGAAACCGCCGGGCTGGTGGGACTGACGGTGCTGCAGGCCGCGCTGGGCGACCTGGGCTAGGCCTGAGCCGTCGTCGCTGACTACGGCTTGCGCACCGAGTAGAAGACCCGGAACGCGGTCTCGTGGTCGTAGAAGAAGTCGGCTGCGTCCCGAAACACGTCCAGCAGCGTGCTGCGGTCGTCCGCCGACAGCTGCGTCGCATCGGGCAGGTTCTCGATGAGCAGCACGAATCCGGGACGGTCGGCCTCGTCCGAAGGCTTCAGATCGGTCAGGCAATCATAGAGTGCGTCCAGATTGCCCCCGTAATGGGCCGGCAGCTTCAGTCCCTCCCCCAGAGCGGCCAGCACGGACGCCTTGTCATGGGCTGCCGCGCAATCGCACTGCAGCAGGGTCTGGTCGGTCTGCAGCGCAGCACGCACCAGACCGTTCTTGTCATAGGCACCCAGCGGCAGTACCGCGTGCCGGGGGATGTTGGACAGTGCACTCATGGGAACTCGATCCTACGGAAGGTCTGGTAGTGGTCGTCCGTGTAATAGAACTCGGTGGGCCGGCCATCCGGGCCGCCAGCAATGATGCGCCGCGCCCCGCGTGAGCGGACCTGCGGTGTCCTGACCGTGTATTCGGTGTAGTAGCCCCGGCGCTGACGCGGCAGCTTGCGCTCGTAGTTGCCGAAGACGGTGCCGTCCTTCTCGTAGGGGTACGGGCCGCCTTCACGGATCAGCGCCAGCGTTTGGCGCGCCTCGGCCGGCAGATCTGCCACCGCCACGGTACCCAGGCTGTCAACCCCTTGCCGGGATGCCCTGTCGGAGGACCGATCGGAAGCACGGTCGGCCCTGCCAGATACCCTGTCCGGATTACGGTCGTTTGCCCGCTCGGGCGCCCTGTCACGGGTCCAGTCAGCTACTCCGCCGGATGCCCTGTCGGAAGCGCGCCCTGACGCCCGGTCCTGCGCCCGTTCTGATGTTCGGCTGAATGCCTGGTCCGCGGCCTGTCCTGCTGTCTGTCCAGACACCTGCACGGACGCCCGCACGTCCGGCTGCGGCTGGCCATTGCAGGCCTGCAGGACCGACAGCCCCGTGCCCAGCAGCAGGGCAGCCAGCAGCACGAACAGCGCCCGCGCCGGGCCCTGCCACCGCACCCGCGACAGGAACCGCTGTTGCGACGCGCGCCCACCCGCCGATGCGGACGACGAATTGAACAGAGTGCGAATGAACGTGACAAAGGCTTTCATCCTCCCATCCTACGACAGGCCTCGGTCGGCGGGAAGCCCCGAAGCGCATGACGCTGGCACGCCGCCATCGTCCTGTCATCGTGGAATGGGCGACGACATCCTCCGATAGCCGGTATTCTTTCCGGTTCACCCATTGAAAATGGGCACGGATCACCGGGGCCCCATCGACCACCAGGAACGTCACCCCATGCCAGACGCTGCCGCTCACCCCTCTCCCCGCATCCTGCTGTGGCTGGTAGCGGTGGGGTTCTTCATGCAGACGCTGGACGGCACCATCGTCAATACGGCGCTGCCGGCCATGGCGACCAGCCTGGGCGAGAGCCCGCTGCGCCTGCAGGCCGTGGTGGTGGCCTACATGCTGACCATGGCGGCGCTGATCCCGGCCAGCGGCTGGCTGGCCGACCGCTTCGGGTCACAGCGGGTGTTCCTGAGCGCCATCGTGCTGTTCTCGGCCGGCTCGGCAGCCTGCGCGCTCTCCAATGACCTATCGC
>CAUVLK010000286.1:0-3961 GCA_963552635.1 uncultured Lautropia sp.
GGCCCAGCCGGGCAGGGTGCTGCCGGCCAGCAGGGCTGCACCGCCCAGCAGGGCACGGCGGCGCGCGCCCAGGGGCGTTCGGGTCACCAATACTTTCTTGCTCATGTTCTCTCCACGATCTGGGAAAGGGCCGGCCTGCAGGAACGGCGGCTTGCCAGCCATCAGGATGGCGATGCGCCGGAATCCCTGCGGACCCGCCCTCGGAATGTCGATGTCTCCGGATCCATCCCAGGGCACCCGGAATTTCCAGGAGCCCCGGAATGTTTCCGGTTTCGGGGTCTCAGAAGCTGCCCTGCCACGACACCAGCAGACTGCGGCCCGGAGCAAGCAGCTCGCGCCCGGTCAGCCCTTCGGCCAGGTGGTCATGGTAGCGCTTGTCACCCACGTTGCGGACGGCCAGCCGCACCGACTGCTGAGGTGCAAACTGCCAGGTGGCACCCACATCCACCAGCGCATAACCGGGGGTGGGATCCTCGCCACCGCGCGTGAAGCGCGTGGCCACCCGCTTCTGGCGCTTGACCAGCGTCCAGTCGGCATCCAGCATCCACTGGCCGTTCAGGCGCCAGTCCCAGCCCAGCGCCAGGCGATCGGCCGGCATCTGGAAGAGCGGCTCGTTCAGGTCATCGTTCTCGCCGCGCACCATCGACCAGCTCGCCCGCAGCCAGTGGTCGGACATCGCCTGCCAGCGCAGGCCGGCATCGGCCCCCGTCAGCGTCACGTGGCCCAGGTTGAGGTTCTGCTTGCAGGCGGCAGCATTGGCCTGGCCGCAGGCCGCTACGGCAGCCTGACCGGTCAGCTCCATGCCGGTGATGTAGTCGTTGATGCGGCTGCGGTAGACCGAAGCCGTGTACTCCAGCCGTTCGTCACGCCCCTTGAGGCCCAGCTCGATCTGGGTGGCCGTCTCGGGCGAGATCTTCGGGCTGCCGGCATAGTAGAAGCCGTCGCTGCGCGGGCCGGACTGGTAGCGCTCGCGCAGGTCGGCCGCCCGGAAGGCACGCGAGACATTCAGATAGGGGCGCAGCAGCGGGCTGATCTCGTAGACGGCCCCCAGACTGGCCGAGGTGGCACCATCGCTGCGATCCAGCCCGGTGGTGACGCGGCCGTTGTTCATGGAAGCCGCCTTGCCTTTCACCCGGTCATGGCGCAGGCCGGCCAGCACGTTCAGCGGGCCGAAATGCATGTCGTCCTGCACGTAGATGCCCAGTGCCTGCACCTGACCGTCACGGAACGGATTGGTGGGCGTGTACCGGGCAAAGGTGGGGGGCGTGGCCTGACGGCTGTCGGGGTTGGCCCGCATCCGCCACAGGTTCACGCCTGCCGACAGCAGGTGCTCCGGATGCACCTCCCAGTCGGTCTTCACGTCCAGACCATCGGTGGCAAAGGTCACGTCGGTGAGGGCCAGGTCACGACCCAGGCCATTGGCGTGACCGTAGATGGAGCGCTTCATTTCCTGGCGGTAGACGCGCACGTCCAGGTTCATGGGAACGCTGCCCGAACCCTGCAGGCCGTAGCCCACCTCATAGAGGCGCCGGTACTGACGGGGTGAATGGAAGGTGACGCTGCCCACCCGCGGGTTGGCGTGCGGACGCGTGCCGGCCGGATACCAGAGATCCTTGTCTTCCTGGTTCTGCACCGATGCCCGCAGCTGCTGGCTGCCGTCAATGCGGAAGCGGTACTGGCCGATGACCCCCTGCGACGTGTAGCCCGTGCGGGCCACCTTGCCGTCGGGCGAGTGGTAATCGTTGTGATGCGCCAGCGAGGCCCCCAGCATCAGCGCATGGTCCCCGGTGGAGGCGTTGAGCACGGCGGCACCATTCCAGCCACGGCTGGCGGAATCAAAGCCCACGGTGCCTCGTGCCTGCAGACCAGGCCTGAAGCGCGCCTGCGGCAGCTGCACGTCGATGACGCCCCCCAGGGCACCGGTGCCATACAGCACCGAGGACGGTCCCTTGACCACCTCGACGCGATCGGCCAGGCCCAGCGACATGAACGAGGCCACGGCCCCCATGGGCTGGGCCGAGTTGAAGCGCATGCCGTCGACCAGCAGCACGATGGAATCACGCTTCAAGCCGCGAATGACCGGATTCTGCCCCTGGGCACTGTCGCTGTTGACCGAAAGGCCCGGTTCGTTGCGCAGCACCTCACCCACGTTCTGCGCCTGGCGGCGTGCCAGCTCGTCACTCCCCACCACGGACGTGGCCATCGGCGTGCTTTCGCGCTCGGCGGCGTAGCCCTTGGCGGTGACGGTGACACCGGGCAGGGTGGCATCGGGTCGTGCGCGGGTCTGGGCAGGCACGACCGGCTTCGCATCTTCCTGGGCCAGGCCCGCCCCATGCCATCCCGCCAGGGCTGGCCCCAGCGCCAGCATCACGGCACGCCATGCCCAGCGCCTGCCCGCTACCGGAGCCGCGCAAGATCCTCGTGCGACGCAACGCATCGGCTTCTCGGTTGTACTCATCCTGTTTCTCCCTGTAATGATCATCGCGAAACCGTTGTGCGGATGTCCGCCAAGCCGGCCTCCGTCGGCAAGGCTGTCTGCCATGCCCCGAACCTCGCCACCCCGTTCTGCTCCGGCAATCGACAGCGCCCGCGCCGAAGTTGCACCGCCATGCGCCCCCTCCCGGACGCAGGCCAACCGTGGAAGCCAGCGGGAAAGCCGCCATGTGGCGGCGACAGCGTCTCCTGGACAGGGAAGGGCGTTTCATGAACACCAAAGCATCCGCATCTCATTCCCATTATCAGACAAGGAAAACGTAGGTAAATTGACAATTGGCAAATCTCTGAAATACGGCCGCTCCGTCGTTGCCTTTAGCCTCCCGGGTTCACACGGCCGCACAGCACATGCTCTCTCCGGGCCAGGAAAGCAGCCTTCGCCATCACGTCGCTTCGTCGAATGTCGGAGCGGCAATTGCGGGAATCCGCAGGACAAGTTCTGTGTATTGGTGCATCATTCGGTTTTCACGAGTTCCATCGTGTTCCGAAAATATCTCGCGCCGATAGGCCCTGAATTTCGGGAGAATTGACATTTTCCGCAATAGTCGCGCTACTGCCGATAAATCTCTTTTTCTACAGCGATTCATCAGAAAGAATCTGCACCCACAGGTCTTTCAGAATATTTTTCGCGCGGCGCCCGGCCCACGCTTTCCTTCCGTTCCGCGAGAAATCGGCATCGATCGATCCGCAGCGGCATGACCGTGACGGCCGGCTTGTCAACGAAGTCTCGATGAGGAACAACATGAATCAGGGGGAAATGGACTACCAGTCGGCGGCAGACCAGTCGCACGCCGGTCTGGCCATTTTGCTGCTCTTGGGCCGGGCCATGCCCTGGCTGGTCTTTTTTGCTGTCGCCACGCTGGGCTCGACCCTGCCCGAGCAGCTCAATCCCACGCCGGCCCGGCTGGGCTGGCTGGCTGCCAGTTACTTCCTGCCGGCAGCGCTGCTGTCGGCCCAGGCCGTCAACCTCGTGCAGAAACGCGGCACACGCCAGGGGCTGATCCTGATGTTCCTGCTCACGGCGGCCGCGCTGCTGGTGGCCTCGGCACTGCCGGGACTGGGCGGCGCCTGTGTGGGCATGGCCCTGGGAGGCGTGGCCCTGTCGCTGGCGCAGCCCGCCACCCGGCTGGCTGCCATGGCCCATACCGACGCCGCGGCGCGCCCGCTGGTGATGTTCATGGCGCAGGCCGGGCTGCCGATGGCGGCCATTCTGGCCGGTGTGGTGCTGCCGCCGCAAGCCGGCTACCGCGGCTGGCAGGCCGCATTGCCCACCTGGGTGCCGGTAGCGCTCTTTCTGGCATTGCTGGTCCGGGTCTGGATTCCGCCTGACGACCGGCCTGACAGCGTGCTGCCCCGACTGGGCCCGACCCAGGTGAACCAGCAGCCCCCCTGGCTGCTGGCCGCCATCGATGCCATGGTCGGGCTGGTGTTCTCGTGCTGCGCACTCTGGCTGGGCATGTATGCCCAC
>CAUVLK010000287.1:0-3948 GCA_963552635.1 uncultured Lautropia sp.
AGCCTTGGGGGTCTCCACCAGAAAGTCGGTCAGCGCCGAGACCCGCTGCCTGTCTGGCTCCAGCAGCCAGGGCTGCAGGCATTCCTCGGGCTGCTGCAGGGGCGTGGGAATCAGCAGAAGACGTCCATGAGCTGTCGGCTTCATGATGCCTGCTCCGATGAAGGGGTGATGGCACCTGGGATATCCATCCCCAGCTGCCGCAGATGGGCGCTCAGCCGGATCAGCGGCAATCCGATCAGGGCGGTGGGGTCATCCGTGCGGATGGATTCCAGCAGGCTGATGCCCAGCCCCTCGCAGCGTGCCGAGCCGGCACAGTTCAGGACGTCCTCCACGGCCAGATAACGGTCGATCTCGGCGAGGGTCAGTGTCCGGAAGGCGACATCCACGCAGACGGCATCGTCGATGGGGGGGAGTCTCCGGCCGCGCAGTGCCAGCGCCGTATGAAAGTGCATGGTGCGCCCCGAGGCCGCCTGCAGCTGAAGGCGGGCGCGTTCCAGGGTGCCCGGCTTGCCGATGGGGGTGATGCCGTCCAGTGTGCCCACCTGGTCCGAACCGATGACCAGTGCATCCGGGTGGCGCGCCAGGATGGTTTCGGCCTTCAGGGCCGCCAGGCGCGCGGCCAGGGCGGCAATGGGCTCATGGGGCAGGGGCGTCTCGTCGACATCGGCGGCCACGGCCTCGAAGGGCAGGCGCAGGCGCGCAAGCAGTTCCTGTCGATAGGGCGAGGAGGAAGCAAGGATCAGTTTCATGGGCTGCTATGATAAGCGCGCCTGCTTTTCGGGGTCCGGTCCGTGGATCCCGGGAGGGTGTGCATCTGCGGCGTGAGCACATGCCCGCAGATCCGAATCCAGAACGGGGAGAACGTGTCGATGAAACCCAACGCAGCCAAGCCGCCTCACGGCTCACTTGCCGCTTCTGTTCCGTCCGGTGAGGGTCGGGAGGCCGATTCCCTGCCCGAAGGGCTGGCGCCCGAGATCGATCCGGCCCGCTTCGCCCGTGCCGGCGAACGGCTGGCGGGCAGCACCTCGGTTGCGCGGATGCCACGCCTGATGGCCAGTGGCCTGCTGGATGAAGGCACCCTGGTGCACTGGCAGCTGCAGGGGGAAAATGCGCGCGACGAGCTGGACCGGGTCCGTCAGTTCCTGGTGCTGTCGCTGCAGTTTGCGCCGGTGGTGGCCTGCGGACGCTGTCTGGGACCCCTGCCGCTGGACGAACTGTCGATCACGCGCCGTTTCCGGCTGGCCGCTTCCGAGCGCCAGGCCGGGCTGGAGGATCCTGAAGCCGGGGTGGATGTGGACGTGATTGCCGTCGAGCCGCGGTTGGCGCTGGCCGCCCTGATCGAGGACGAGGCCATGCTGGCGCTGCCCATGGCGGTCTTTCACGAAGTCTGCCCCAGTCCTGCGACGCTTAATTGAAGCAGGCGACTTGTTCAAACTTTCCCGGACTCGTTATAATCTTGGATTGCCCGCCACAGGGCTGGAGAGAATTTACATGGCCGTTCAGCAAAACAAGAAGACGCCGTCCAAGCGCGGCATGCATCGTTCGCACGATCACCTGGAAAACCCGCCGGTTGCCGTCGAGCCCACCACGGGCGAAGTGCACCTGCGTCACCACATCAGCCCCAATGGCTACTATCGGGGCAAGAAGATCGTCAAGACCAAGTCTGACGATTGATTCCGCTGTCTGATCAGCTGATCGCAGCCCGTTCGTGTCCCGAGTCTTCGGGATGGGCGGCGTTGCGTCCTCGCAACCAACCATATTCGTAGCGCCATGAGCGTTCGCCTGGCCATCGATGCCATGGGGGGAGACCATGGTCTGACGGTGACGGTTCCGGCCGCATTGTCATTCCTGCAGTCTCACCCGGATGCCGAGCTATTGCTGGTGGGTCGCCCCGACGAGGTCGAGGGTGCACTTCAGTCGTCCCGTCAGGCGGGCGGGCACGGCTCGGATCCCGCGCTGTCATCACGCATTCGCGTGGTGCCGGCCAGCGAAGTCATTCGCATGGACGACAACCCGGTGCAGGCCCTGCGCAACCGGCGGAACTCCTCCATGCGCATCGCCATCGAGCAGGTCAAGGCCGGTGAGGCCGATGCCTGCGTCAGTGCCGGAAACACCGGCGCCCTGATGGCCATCTCGCGCTTCGTCCTCAAGACGCTGCCGGGCATTGATAGGCCCGCCATCGCCACCCAGCTGCCTACCCAGAAGGGGGGCTTCACCACCATGCTGGACCTGGGGGCCAATGTCGACTGCGAACCCACGCATCTGCTGCAGTTCGCCATCATGGGCAGTGCCCTGGCCTCGGTGCTCGACGGTACCGAGCGCCCCAGCGTGGGGCTGCTCAACATCGGCGAGGAGCTCATCAAGGGCAACGACGTGGTCAAGGAGGCCGCGCGCCTCATCCGCGAGACGCCACTGAATTTCGTGGGCAACGTTGAAGGCAATGACGTTTATGCTGGCAAGGCCGACGTGGTCGTCTCGGATGGCTTCGTCGGCAACGTGGCGCTCAAGACGTCCGAGGGTGTTGCGCAGATGATCGGCGCCTTCCTGAAGCAGGAGCTCTCGCGCAGCTGGTTCACGAAGCTGGGCGCACTGTGCGTCATGCCGGCACTCAAGCGCTTCCGTCAACGGGTCGATCATCGCCGCTACAACGGTGCCTGCCTCATCGGGCTGCGTGGTATCGTTCTGAAGAGTCACGGCTCGGCCGATGTGCTGGCCTACGAGGCCGCCCTGCGGCGTGCCTATGACGCGGCGCGCAACGGTCTGCTGGGTCGCATCGAGGCTGCCATGGCAGCCGCGGGCCCGGCAGGGCATGCCACCAGTCCGCCGTCCCTTTCCTGACCCTTTTCGTGGATCCGGTACCCATGTCCCAGACCGATACAGCCGCCTCTGCTGCTTCCCGTTCCCTGCCGGGCGTTCCGGCATCCGCAGGCGCGCGCTTTGCGCGGGTGATCGGTGTGGGGTCTGCGCTGCCTGCACGGCGCGTCACCAACGACGATCTGGTGGCCGATCTGGCTGCCCGGGGCGTCGAGACCTCGGACGAGTGGATCTCCACCCGTACCGGCATCCGTCAGCGCTGGCTGGCCGGCCCCGATGACTCCACCACGTCGCTGGGTGCGCGCGCTGCGCGTGCAGCCATGGAGATGGCGGGTGTCGGTCCCGACGACATCGATCTGGTGGTCTGTGCCACCTCCACGCCTGATCAGATCTTCCCCAGCACGGCCTGCCTCATCCAGAACGAGCTGGGCATTCATCAGGGCGGTGCCTTCGACGTGCAGGCGGTCTGCAGCGGCTTCGTCTACGCCATGGCCAATGCCGATGCGCTGATCCGTGCCGGCGTCGCAAACCGTGCCCTGGTCATCGGTGCGGATGTCTTTTCCCGCATCATGGACTGGAACGACCGTTCCACCTGCGTGCTGTTCGGTGACGGCGCAGGCGCCGTTCTGCTGTCGGCTTCCGACGTGCCGGGCGTCCTGGTCTCGCGCCTGCATGCGGACGGACGTCAGTCCGGTATCCTGTCCACGCCAGGCAGCGTGCGGTGTGGTTCCGTCTGTGGTCATCCCTTCCTGCGCATGGACGGTCAGGCCGTCTTCAAGCTGGCCGTGCGCCTGCTGGCTGATCTCGCCCAGGAAACCCTGCAGGCGGCCCATCTTTCGGTCGACGATCTCGACTGGCTGGTCCCGCATCAGGCCAACATCCGCATTCTTTCGGCCACGGCCTCGCGCCTGGGCCTTCCCGAAGACAAGGTGGTCTCCACCGTGGCAGAGCACGCCAACACCTCGGCGGCATCGGTTCCGCTGGCGCTGACCCAGGCCGTGAAGGACGGCCGGATCAAGCCCGGACATCTGGTGCTGATGGAAGGGGTGGGCGGCGGATTCACATGGGCGCCCAACCTCATCCGCTTCTGACCAGGGATGCTATGCTTCCCGGCCATCCCCGGGCGGGCAGAGG
>CAUVLK010000288.1:0-3941 GCA_963552635.1 uncultured Lautropia sp.
GCTCGATGTAGGTGACATCGGCCATGTCCGGGTCGGTCATGATGGTGGCCGGGTTGCTGTTGACCAGCACGACCCGGTACCCCTCCTGACGCAGCGCCTTGCAGGCCTGGGCACCGGAATAGTCGAATTCGCAGGCTTGGCCGATGACGATCGGGCCGGCGCCGATGATCAGGATGCTTTCGAGGTCTGTACGCTTGGGCATGGCAGGATCACAGGCTGCGGTGCTCGGCCATCAGCCGAGCAAACCGCTCGAAAAGAGGAATGATGTCGTGGGGGCCGGGACTGGCTTCGGGGTGGCCCTGGAAGCTGAAGGCCGGCGCATCAGTCAGTTCGATGCCCTGCAGCGAGCCGTCGAACAGCGACACGTGGGTGACGCGCACCCGGGCGGGCAGCGAGTCGGCATCCACCGCAAAGCCATGGTTCTGGCTGGTGATGCTGACGCGGCCGGTGTCGAGGTCCTTGACCGGGTGGTTGGCGCCATGGTGGCCGAACTTCATCTTGACGGTGCGCCCACCGACGGCGAGGCCCAGCAGCTGGTGCCCCAGGCAGATGCCGAAGAACGGCACCTTGCGATCGAGGAAGGTGCGCAGCGCGTCGATGGCGTAGGTGCAGGGCTCCGGATCACCAGGACCGTTGGAGAAGAAGACGCCGTCGGGCTTCATGGCCAGCACGTCGGCCGCCGGCGTGGTGGCCGGCACGACCGTCACGTCGCAGCCCTGGTCGGCCAGCAGGCGCAGGATGTTGCGCTTGGTGCCGAAGTCGTAGGCGACGACGCGCAGGCGGCGACCATCCGGACCCGGTGCCTTTTCGTGCGGCTGGGCACGATGGCCGTCCGTGAGCGACCAGCTGCCCTCTTCCCAGACATAGGGCTTCTGCACGCTGACTTCCTTGGCCAGATCCATGCCGGCCAGACCGGGGAAGGCACGTGCTGCGGCCAGGGCGGCATCGATGTCGAGCGGCGCATCGATATCGGCAGCGGCCACCAGGCAGCCGTTCTGGGCACCGCGCTCGCGCAGCAGCCGGGTGAGCCGGCGGGTGTCGATGCCGACCAGGCCGATCTTGCCGTGTTCCTTGAGAAGGTCAGGCAGCGATTGCTGGGCCCGCCAGCTGGAGACCTGCTGTGGCAACGCCCGGATGACGAGACCAGCGACGTGCAGCGCCACCGATTCCATGTCTTCGGAGTTGGCGCCGGTATTGCCGATCTGGGAGGCGGTGAGCGTGACGATCTGTCGTGCGTAGCTTGGGTCCGACAGAATTTCCTGGTAGCCGGTCATGGAGGTGTTGAAGACCACCTCTCCGGCGGAAAGCCCCGCCGCACCGAAGGAATATCCAGAAAACACGGTCCCGTCCGCAAGAACGAGAGCCGCACGGGGCAGCTTCGGAGCAAATGGATTCGGCATATCCCACCCGGTAGATAAACTGCTCGATTATGCCACAGCGAAAAAAGGCCTGCTGCAGGGCAACTGCGGCATCAACCTGCTTCGGCTTCGGCAATCAGGCGATCGACCAGCGGCGGCACGCCCTCGGCCGCACGGGCTGCGATGACCTCGACACCGGCCACGGCGGGCGGGCGCGGATCGACCAGGTAGCAGCGCACGCCCGGTGGCGCACATTCCAGCAGACCGGCCGCCGGATAGACCTGCATCGAGGTGCCCACCACCAGCACCGCATCGGCCTGCGACACCCATTCGGCCGCCAGATCGATGAGCGGCACGGCTTCGCCGAACCAGACGATATGGGGCCGCATGGGATAGCCGTTCGGGTCACGGTCGGCCAGCGTCTGGTCGCGAGTCCAGTCCACCACATAGTCGTCGTCGACGCTGCTGCGCAATTTCTTGAGTTCACCATGCAGGTGCAGCACCTGGCGGCTTCCGGCACGCTCGTGCAGGTCATCGACGTTCTGGGTGACGATGCGCACGTCGTAGTGATCGGCCAGCCTGGCCAGCGCGTGGTGCGCCGCATTGGGTTGCGCCTCAAGCAGCTGACGTCGGCGCGCGTTGTAGAAGTCGATGACCAGCTGCGGATTGCGGGCAAAGGCCTCCGGCGTGGCCACCTGATCGACCCGATGCCCTTCCCACAGGCCATCGCTGTCACGGAAGGTCTTCAGGCCACTGTCGGCGCTGATGCCTGCACCACTGAGGACGACGATGCGTCGTTTCATGTCCACCTCGGCTCGTTGGATCGAAGACTGCATTGTCCCAGCAAGCGTGCCCGCAAAAAAGCCCGGGCAGGCGTGACGCGCACGCGCTGCACCGGGCCTGAGCAACCGGTGTCTGCGATGGGGGACCTACACGCTGCGCCTGTCGCGCAGTGCCTGGGCCACCGTGGCGGCATCGACGTATTCCAGCTCGCCGCCCAGCGGCACGCCCCGGGCCGGACGGCTGACCGTCAGCCCTCGGGCCGTAAGCACCTCGCTGAGGTAATGGGCGGTGGCCTCACCTTCCTGGGTGAAGTTGGTGGCCAGCACCACTTCCTTGACCACGCCGTCGGTGGCGCGCGCCAGCAGGCGCTCGAACTGCAGATCGGACGGCCCGATGCCATCCAGCGGCGAGAGCCGGCCCATCAGCACGTAATAGAGCCCCTGATAGGCGCGGGTGTGCTCGATGACCAGCTGGTCGGCGGGATTTTCGACCACGCACAGCAGTGCAGGATTGCGCGCCTCGTCGCTGCAGATATCGCACAGCTCGTGTTCGGTGAGCGTGTTGCAGCGGCTGCAGTGCCGCACCCGCTCGAGTGCCTGCGCCAGCCCCTCGGACAGGCGCCGGGCCGCGTCGCGGTCGCGCTGCAGCAGGTGAAAGGCCAGCCGTCTGGCCGAACGCGGCCCCACGCCGGGCAGTCCACGCAGGGCGAGGATCAGTTCGTCGAGGGCGGCCAGGTCCTTCACGCGCAGTCAGCCATCAGAACGGCATCTTGAAGCCCGGAGGCAGCGGCAGGCCGGCGGTGACGGCCGACATCTTTTCCTGGGCGGTCTGCTCGGCACGGCGCAGCGCATCGTTGACGGCCGCGGCCACCAGATCTTCCAGCATGTCCTTGTCGTCGGCCAGCAGGCTGGGGTCGATGGCGATGCGGCGCACATCGTTGCGGCAGGTCATCACCACCTTCACGAGGCCGGCACCGGACTGGCCTTCCACCTCGATGTCGGCCAGCGAGTCCTGCACCTTCTTCATGTTGTCCTGCATCTGCTGGGCCTGCTTCATCAGCCCGGCCAACTGGTTCTTCATCATGACGATTTCTCTCCATCGAGGGGTTTGATCGAATCCGGCAGTATGGTGGCTCCGAACTCTTCAAGCAATGTCCGGACGAAAGGATCGGCCTTGATGGCCTCTTCGCTCTCGGCCTGACGACGCGCCTGTTGTTCGGACGCACGTGCGGCGGCAGTCTGACCACCGGTCTGGCCCACCGTGACCTGCAGCTGCACCCCGGCACCGAAGTGGTCGGCCAGCAGCTCGCGGGCACGCTCCACCAGCGAGGGCTCGGCCAGATGGCGGATGGGCACCTGCACCTGAAAGACCTGCCCCTGCACGCCCTTCAGTTCGCTCTGCGCCAGCAGCTGGCGCACGGCGCCCTGGGCATGCAGGCGCGCCACGAGACTCGGCCAGTCGCCGTCGAAATCCAGCGTGGTGGCGATGGCGGGCGAATCGGCCGCGGTGGGTGCGCCTGGCACCGCAGGAGCATGGGCCGCAGCGCGTGCATGGGGCGCAGTGGGCGAATTTGCCGTCACGGGTACGTGTGCTGCAGCAGGGGCGTGTGCGGGTGCAGCAGCATGTGTCACGGCGGGTGCAGCCGCAGCGGGGGCCTTGGCGGCAGTCGGCACCGAAACGAGCGGTTGCGCAGCAGATGCGCGCGACGCGGGTGCCTGCATGGCCGGTGTGGACGCGGCGGGTTCATGCGTGACAGGCGCGTGCTTGGCGGGCGCATGGGCTGCCGGGGCCGACGCTGCA
>CAUVLK010000289.1:0-3931 GCA_963552635.1 uncultured Lautropia sp.
CCCCAGCCCCCAGCCCCGAAGCCCGCGCCTATCACGTGTCTCAGCCAGGCGATAAGCGGGGAGAAAAGCTGACCAGGAGGAGGACAGGTGGATGCGCTGACTCGAGACCAGTGCAACGGCGTGCTACACAAGAGCAGAACGCTGGGAAGTCGGCAATCCCCACTGCCGGGTGATTGAGGGGCTGGAGACTAGCAAGTCGCAAGGTGTGCTGCTTTTCTGGCGTCCCATGCATCGGCGCAACGAACATCTCAATGCCAATGTCCCTCGCGATCAAGCAGGACATTCCTCACTGCTTCGCCCGTCAATCAGCCGCCTTTCCATCAGACGGGCAATCGCGTAATCGAGCAATCGGGTACATAGGTGAATGGCGAAACGGCAATCCATCTGCCACCCGAAACCCGGAGGGCCTGCGCCCAGAATCAGCCACGTGTCCGGCTTCCCCCAAAGCCAGTTTCTAAACCAGAAGGATCCATGAGTCCTGACAACAACATTTGTAATGCCATTCTCGCCTTCCTGCTGCCCATGCGCTCCTGGCTGACACGTTCCTGCCGAAGCGGGCTAGCCATGAAACGTCAGCTCGAAGGCATCGAACGATGTACCCGACTTGGATTGGAGCCGAGATGGCCAGGCCGCTCAAGGGGAAGATGGACGCTGCACCTTCGGTACCTGGCCCTTATCTCGATACCTCGCCGCCAACGAAGAAGGTAGCGACAGCAGCGCGCTTCTTTGCAGCTATTCATCGAACGGAATGGAACGTGAAGTGATGATCCAGAAGCAGATGAACCGGCGAACGCATGATGTACTGATTCGGGCAGATGGACGAGCTGTGGGCTCATGATGCGCTGATTCCAGCATGTCGATGAGCCGCGGACCCATGATGCGCTGGTTCCAGCAGATCGATGAACCAGTGGTTCCATGATGCGGCGATTAAGGCAAGTCGATGTGCTGCCAAGCACCTGACCGTGTAATGCTGGAAGCTGCTGGGCTGAACAGCATCAACTGGCCTGTACAAAGGCTTTAAGGAAGGAGCCGTTATCAACGAGGCAGAAGTCGGCAGAAGTCTGGATGCTTCATACAGCTTGCGCAACCCTTCTCCTTGATGAGAACGGATATGAATGTGCTCACGTCATGAGCGCTGCACGTCGCATCCATTGACTATTGGGTACGCTGTAATTACCCAACCGCCCCTCCCATGACGACGGGCGACGGGCTATCGCCCAATACATTGAATCTCATCTATAAGTAAGTGAGTATTCACATTAATATTGTGCTCCCGAAGAGACTATCATGGTTGCCCGCCATGTCGGGCTGATGCCGGAGCGAGAACCGGCAGAGCCACCTATGGGGGACATGCCGTCGACGCGATACGCGAGGTGCCTTGATGATGAGAACGTCTGTGGACTCCCAGGAATCGGATCGGACGCTGAGCCAGGAAGGGGCTCAGGGGCCGATTCGGAAGCCGATTGCCATCACGATGGGGGATCCGGCGGGCATTGGGCCGGAGATCATTCTGCAGGCCCTTGCCAGTGCCCCGGAAACGGGTCTGGAAGGCCCTTTTGTTGTTTATGGCTGTCCTGGGTGGATGAAGGCCGTTGCGAGGCGTCTGGGGCTGAATACGAGCCTTCTGGAGGTGGTGCCGTGTGCCGAGGTGCCCGAGGATCTTCCGGTGGGCCAGGTTTCGGCGGCAGGCGGTGAGGCAGCCTTCCAGTCGGTGTACCGGGCGGCGCAGGATGCGATGGCGGGCAAGGTACGGGCTGTGGTGACGGCGCCGCTCAGCAAGGCCGCGATGAACCTGGCGGGCCACGTATATCCGGGGCATACGGAGATTCTGGCGGAGGTCGGGGGGAATGTGCCGGTGCGGATGATGCTGGCCAACGAGGAACTGCGCACGGTGCTGGTGAGCATCCATGTACCGTTGAAGCTGGCGGTGAGCAGTCTGTCGACGGGGGGCATCGTGGAGACGATCCGGCTGACGGATGCGTTCCTGCGGATGACGGGCATTCAGGCGCCCCGGATCGCCGTGGCGGGCATCAATCCGCACGCGGGCGAGGATGGGCTGCTGGGGGACGAGGAGATCCGCGTGATCGGTCCTGCGGTGCAGGCTGCCCGTGCGCAGGGGATCGATGCGAGCGGTCCCTGGCCGCCGGATACCGTTTTCATGCGGGCAAGGGGCTTTGCTGAGTTCGATGTGGTGATTGCCATGTACCACGACCAGGGGCTGATTCCAGTGAAGTACTTGGGAGTGGATGAGGGGGTGAACCTGACGGTGGGGCTGCCGTTTGTGCGAACGAGTCCGGACCACGGCACGGCCTTCGACATCGCTGGCAAGGGCATTGCGCAGCCGAACAGCCTGCTGGCGGCCATGCGGATGGCCGAACGGTTGTCGGGAAAGCCCGGGGAGCGAGAATGATTGAGGGGTGAAAGGGGAGCGCAAGGGGGCCGAGATCGTGCCCCCAAAACAAGTCCGATGGATGCCCGGCCCAGTCTGATGCTCAGCCCAGTCTGGCGCCCAGCCCAGTCTGACGCCCGGCTAGGTCTGAGGCCCGGCTAGGTCTGAGGCCCGGCCAGGAGCGGCTTCCTGAATGTGCCGATCGGATCCCCCGAAAAGCAAAACGCCCGAAGGAGCCATCGACTCGCTCGGGCGTTTTCTTCATCTCCCTTCAGGTTTTCAGGCCCTCGGGGAGAGAGTGATCACTGACTTCAGGCTTTCTTGTCCAGCCGCTCTTCCAGTGCCTTGCGCGTTTCACGCAGGGTGGTGGGCAGGCGCTCGCCCAGGCGCTCGAAGAGTTCGTCGTGGTGCTTGAACTCGGCACGGACTTCGTCGGGCTTGATGGAGATGACTTTCTCGAAGTCGGCTTCGCTGAAGTCCAGACCCTCCCAGCGCAGATCCGTGTACTTCGGCGAGGTGCCGAGGACGTGTTGGGTGCCGTCCTGGGCCTTGCCTTCGATGCGATCCAGCATCCACTTCAGCACGCGCATGTTGTTGCCGAAACCGGGCCAGATGAAGTGGCCCTGGTCGTCGGTGCGGAACCAGTTGACGTTGAAGATCGGCAGGACCTTGGCGCCTTTTGCCTTCAGCCATTGGCCCAGATTGAGCCAGTGCTGGAAGTAGTCGCCCATGTTGTAGCCGCAGAAGGGCAGCATGGCGAACGGGTCGCGGCGCACCACGCCCTGTTTGCCGCCGGCGGCTGCGGTGGTCTGCGAGCCCATGGTAGCGGCCAGGTAGACGCCTTCGACCCAGCTGCGGGCCTCGGTGACCAGCGGGATGGTGTCGGAGCGGCGGCCGCCGAAGATGAAGGCGTCCAGCGGCACGCCGGCAGGATCATCCCAGGCCGGATCCACAGCCGGGTTGTTGGTGGCGGCGACGGTGAAGCGCGAGTTCGGGTGCGCTGCCTTGCGGCCGTTCTTGCCGTCGGCCGGGGTCCAGTCGTTGCCCTGCCAGTCGATCAGGTGTGCCGGCGGCTCGCTCAGGCCTTCCCACCACACGTCACCGTCGTCGGTCAGGGCGACGTTGGTGAACAGCACGTTCTTGTCGAGTGCTGCCATGCAGTTGGGGTTGCTCTTGGTGTTGGTACCCGGGGCCACGCCGAAGTAGCCGGCTTCGGGGTTGATGGCCAGCAGGCGGCCGTTGGCGTCGGGCTTGATCCAGGCGATGTCATCGCCTACCGTGGTGACTTTCCAGCCCTCGAAGCCCTTGGGCGGGATCAGCATGGCAAAGTTGGTCTTGCCGCAGGCCGACGGGAAGGCGGCAGCCACGTGGTACTTCTTGCCTTCGGGCGAGGTGACGCCCAGGATGAGCATGTGCTCGGCCAGCCAGCCGGGTTGGCCGTCGCGTGCTGCGGCGTGACCCATGGACGACGCGATGCGCAGCGCCAGGCACTTCTTGCCCAGCAGGGCGTTGCCGCCGTAGCCGGAGCCGTAGGACCAGATC
>CAUVLK010000290.1:0-3925 GCA_963552635.1 uncultured Lautropia sp.
CATGGTCCAGCAGCTGCAGAGCATGACCAGCACGCTGCTGGGACGCGAGCCCAGCGAGACCTACTTCATCGACCGCCGCTGGCAGGTCCAGCGCGATCCGTCCTCGGCCCGAGGTCGCAACCGTCAGGTCATCCGGGCCATTGCCGTCTTCCGGGGCGAGGAATGCAGCTGGCAGTCGCTGATGGTCACGCGCCGTCCCGGCGCCGGCACCCTCAGTGAAGTGGTTGCCGACGGCGATGAGGTGCGCATTCCATGTCCCGATCTGAAGGTCCAGCCCTGATCGTGCTGATGGCGGTTCTGTCCATTTTCCTGCCGGATGCCGGAAGGCCATCCGTGGCTGCTGCGGTGGCGCTGCCGTGAGCGGCAGTGCACCGACGCCTTCACCTGCAAAGGGCAGGGCAGCAACCTTCCTGGCCGATTCGCCGCTGGGCATCCGTCCCTACCGGCTGCTGTATATCGGCGCCGTCACCACCTCCATGGCCTACACGATGCAGTCGGCCATGGCCGGCTGGCTGATGGCCAGCCTCAGTGGCTCGGCGCTGCTGGTGGGCCTGGTGCAGGCCGCCAGCACCCTGCCGTTCCTGCTGTTCGGGCTGGTGTCCGGTTCGGTGGCTGATCTTGTCGATCGACGCTACATCCTGGTCGTCACCCACCTGATGATGGGCCTGGCCACGGCCAGCGTGGGCCTGATGAGCCATGCAGGCTGGCTGCAGCCCTGGTCGCTCGTCGTCTGCACGCTGCTCTGCGGTCTGGGCTACACCTTCTACCAGCCGGCCCAGCAGGCTTCCATCAACGGCCTGGTTCCGCGGCCGCTGTTGCCCAAGGCGGTGGCACTGGGCTCGATTGCCTTCAATGCTGCACGCTCCGTCGGCCCGGCCATGGCCGGGCTGATCGCCGCCCTGATGGGAGACGGGCTGGCGGTGCTGGTGGCCTCGCTCTTCTTCCTGCCCATGCTGCCGGCCGCCTGGCAGGCACTGGAGCCGCGCACACCCGTGCCCGCCGGGGGCAACGAGACCCTGTGGTCAGGCCTCGTCAGCGGCCTGCGCTTTGCACGCCATGCCCGGGTGCTGCGGGCAGCGCTCATCATCAACTTCTGCTTCTGTTTCTGCGCGGCCGCCCTGTGGGCGATGTTCCCCCTGGTGGCGCAACAGCGGCTGGGGCTGGCCGCGGGCGGCTACGGTTTTCTCTACAGCACCTTCGGCCTGGGTGCCGTGGCTTCGGCCCTATGGCTGCCGCGCTTCCTGCGCCAGGGTGCGGGGGCAGGGCGCATCATCCGCGCCTCCCTGTGGCTGTGGAGCCTGGCGGCCGTCATTGTCGGCCTGTCGCACTGGGTGCCGGTGGCCGTGGTGGGCACCTTCATGGCCGGCATGGGCTGGGTCGGGGTGCTGGCGGGGCTCTCCACCGTGGCGCAGAGCATTGCACCGGGCTGGGTGCGGGCCCGAGCGGTGGCCAACAACCAGATCTCGGTGCAGGCCGGGTTGGCCCTGGGCAGCCTTTTCTGGGGCTGGATGGTCAATCGCAGCGACCTGCTGCATGTGCTGATCGCCTCGGCCGTGCTGCTGGCGCTGTTTGCGCTGGCCAGCCGCCGGCTGCCGGTGCGCCTGGGCACCGATGCCGACGTGACGCCCGATGAGTTCCTGGCCAGGTCAGGCGCGATGGGCGACGGTCAGTCCCTGCGCCTGCAGTACGCATACCGCCCGCAAGCGGGCCGGGAAGCCGAGTTCCGTCAGGCGATGGTCGCGCTGCGTGAAAGCCGGCTGCGCAATGGCGCCTTGCGGTGGCGCCTGCAGCCGGATGCGCAGCAGCCGGGCATCTGGCACGAGTCCTTCGAGCTGGCCTCAGCCGCGGAATGGCGGCGCTTTCCGACCCGCATGACCCAGGCCGACCGGGTGGCTCATGAATGCGTTCAGGCCACGCTGGACAAGCATGCCGCCGGGGACCGATATACTTGAGGGCAGGGCACTTATCGCTCGCATTCCGAATCGAGACCCGTATCGCGCATGAAACGACTGACCCGACAACGTACCGAGATCCTGCGGGTCATCGACGAAGCGCAGCGCCCGCTCAGCCCGCAGGAGATCCTGGAAGCAGGGCGGACGGCCATCCCTTCGCTCAGCATTGCCACCATCTATCGCAACCTGCGTGACCTGCAGCAGGACGGCATGATCCAGGCCGTGGCGCTGCCGGGCGACAGCCCGCGCTATGAAAGCCGCCATGCCCACGCGCATCACCACCACCACTTCCAGTGCAGCAAGTGCCAGCGCGTGTTCGACATCCATGGCTGCCCGGGCAGCCTGGAAGGCATGGAGGTGCCGGAGGGCTTCATGGTGGAGCACCATGAAGTGACGCTCTACGGCGTCTGTGCCGAATGCACCCGGAAGGTTTCCGGGTCCTGACGACACTCAGAGCACGTGCTCCAGGAAGGCGCGTGCCCGTTCGTGGTGCGGGTCCTCGAAGAAGGCCCGTGCCGCCCGCTCCTCGACGATCTTGCCCTTGTCCATGAAGCAGACCCGGTGAGCCACCTCGCGGGCAAAGGCCATCTCGTGCGTGACCACCAGCATCGTCATGTGTTCCTGGGCCAGCTGGCGCATCGTGCGCAGCACCTCGCCCGTCAGCTCCGGATCCAGCGCCGAGGTGGGCTCGTCGAACAGCATGATGTCCGGATCCATGGCCAGTGCCCGGGCAATGGCCACGCGCTGCTTCTGGCCGCCAGAGAGGCGGCCTGGGTAGGCGTTGCGCTTGTCGAAGAGCCCGACCTTGCGCAGCAGCTCCTCGGCACGGGGCACGATCTCGTCGCGCTTCATGCCCTTGACCGTGATGGGGGCCTCAATGAGGTTTTCCAGCACCGTGAAGTGCGGGAACAGGTTGAAGTGCTGGAACACCATGCCCATGCGGCGACAGATGCGGCGCACTTCGGATTCGGGGACGTAGCGGGCACGTCCCTGGGCGTCATTGGTCACCAGGGTCTCGCCATTGATGCGGATCTCGCCCTGGTCGACGAGCTCCAGGTGGTTCAGGCAGCGCAGCAGTGTGCTCTTGCCCGAACCCGAGGGGCCGATCAGCGCCACCACCTCGCCCTGGTCGATGCGCAGCGACACGCCGGTCAGGACCTGCAGCGACCCGAAGCGCTTGTGCAGGTCGCGGGCGTCGATCATTGCCGATGCGGCGCCGGAAGGGCCGGCAGGGGCCGTCGAGCCGGGCAGGGGGGCCATGGATTCAGGCGTCGTGACTGGCATAGCGTTTTTCGAGGGACTGGAACATCCAGGTCAGCAGCAGCGTCATCAGCAGGTAGAACACGGCTGCCACGATGAAGGGGGTGATGGTGAAGTCACGCTGCACGATGCCCCGGGCAGCCCGCAGCAGGTCGTTGAGCGCCAGCACGTAGATCAGCGACGTGTCCTTGACCAGCGTGATGAACTCGTTGGACAGTGGCGGCAGCACGCGACGGATCACCTGCGGCATCACGATGCGGCGCATCGTCTGCGGGTAGCTCATCCCCAGAACCTTCGCGCCTTCGTATTGTCCGCGGTCGATGGACTGGATGCCGGCCCGGAAGATCTCGGCGAAGTAGGCCGCGTAGTTGAGTGCAAACGCCACCACGGCCGCCGGAAAGTCCGGCAGCTGGATGCCGCCGCCTGGCAGGAGCGGCAGCGCGTAGTAGATGAACAGCAGCTGCAGCATCAGCGGCGTGCCCCGCATCAGCCACAGGTAGCCACTGACCGTGACGCCCAGCCAGCGGTGTCGGGAAAGCCGCATCAGTGCCAGCGCCACGCCCAGCGGAATGGACAGCAGCAGCGTGATGCAGAACAGCTCAAGCGAGACCAGTGAGCCTTCGCCCAGGGGTCCGAGGATGCTCAGGATATAGTCCAATGCTGCAGTCGCCGTGAGTTCGTGGTTGATGAGTGAAGAAGGCTGTGAAAAGCCT
>CAUVLK010000291.1:0-3914 GCA_963552635.1 uncultured Lautropia sp.
AAGAAAATGAAAGACCACGGTGCAGGAACGCTGTCGCCCTCCTCTCCCTCCCCCGTCCCCTCGTGTATCAGGACCGCCGGACGGCCTGCGCTGAAGCTGTTGCCGCAGGCGATGCTGGCAGCCGGTCTGCTGTCGGTGCTGGTGCTGCCCCTGCCCGCCGATGCCCAGCAGGCTGAAAGCCGGCAGGCCGAAAACCGTCAGTCGGAGGGCAGCCCGTCCGCCACCGCGAACGCAGCCGACACGGCGGCTGCACAGGACAACGCCGTTTCGCTTGCCCCGGTCCGCGTGACGGCCGATTTCGACCCGGACGACGTTCGGCCCGAAGGCGTGACGACGGCCACCAAGACCTACCTGGCGCCGAAGGACATTCCGCAGGCCATCGACACGGTCGAGGTGAGCAAGTCCAAGAGCTACGGCATCAACGATCTGAGCATCATGCTGGATGGAGTGCCGGGGGTGAGCACCGCCTACGACATGCGGGGCGAAGGCCTCACCATCCGCGGCTTCGAGGCCGACAACAACGACATCTACCGTGACGGCATCCGCGAGAGCGGTCAGGTGCGACGCAGCACGGCCAACGTGGAGCGCATCGAGATCCTGAAGGGGCCGGCCGCGGTGCTGTACGGCCGGGGGTCGGGTGGCGGCATCGTCAACATGATCAGCAAGCAGGCGCGCTTCGATGCGGGCAGCAGCGTGTCGCTGCGGGGCGGGTCATGGCGGAACATCGGTGGCTCGCTGGACCTGAACAAGGTCCTGAATCGGCACGTGGCACTGCGCCTGACGGCTGACCGCGAGCAGGCGCACAGCTTCCGCCATGGCATCCGCAACCGCAACGAGATGTTCTCGCCCAGCATTCTGGTGGATACCCGCACGGGCCTGCGCTGGGTGGGTCAGTACACCTGGGACAAGGTCTGGCGTGTGCCGGACCGGGGGCCATCCTACGCCGAACTGCCGGCCGGCGTCTCGATCCGGACCGGCTTTGCACGGCCGGGTGACTTCGTGGAGGACGAGCTGAAGGTGCTGCGCTCGGACCTGAGCTACGACTTCGACAGGACGTGGAAGCTGCGCTGGGTGGCCAGCCGCCGCACGGCCGATCAGGACTTCGACCACGTGTTCGGTGGCACCTGGTGCAACGCCCAGGGACAGACCAGCACAGGCGGTCGCTGCAACTGGCAGAACCGGGTGAACCAGAACTATGCCTGGCAGACCACCCGCAACCGCACCACCACCCATACGCTGGACCTGACCGGCCTGGTGCAGACCGGGCCGCTGACGCATGACCTGCTGGTGGGCTTCGAGCATTCCGACGAGGAGCGCCGCCCGATCCTGTACAGCCAGCGCAACTACATCACCATCGATCCCTACAACCCCAGCTGGCCGGCCGACCGGGGTACCCGGCCCGCGGCCAGCATCAACCGCCTGCACGAGGCCCGCTCGCAGGGCGTCTATGTGCAAGACCTGGTCAGTTTCACGGAACAATGGAAGGTGCTGCTGGGACTGCGGCAGGACCACTACCGGTTCCGCAGTACCGACTACCTGAAGGGGGAATCCCGCAGCTACAAGGGGCATTCGCTGAGCCAGCGCGCCGGCGTGATCTACCAGCCCGTGCCCGAGCACAGCCTGTATGCCTCCTGGAGCAAGAGCTTCGCTCCCTTCGGCGGTCGCGGCATGATCTCGATCGAAACGGCATCATCGGCCGTCCATGACGCCGATCCGCAGTATTCGCGTCAGATGGAGGTGGGCGTCAAGAGTGACTGGGCCAACAACGCCTTCTCCACGCAATTTGCCGTCTACCAGCTGGAACACTACAACATCCGCTATCAACCCGACGCCGACAATGATCCGTACACCTGGGCAGTGCGCGGCAAGGAGCGTTCCCGGGGCGTGGAGTTCACGCTCACCGGCCGGCTGGTGGATGACTGGTACGTGCGCGGCGGCGTGGGGCTGACGCAGGCCAAGGTCGTGTCGGACGCCGCCCAGCCCGCATTGACAGGCAAGAGGCTGCGCAACGTGGCACGCCGCAACGGCAACCTGTTCGTGCGCTACGCGCCTGAGGGGGCCTGGTATGGCGAGGTGGGGATGACACATGCCAGCCCCCGCTGGCTGAATGCCGCCAACACGCAGGAACTGCCCGGCTACACCCGCTGGGATGCCATGGTGGGCTGGCGCCAGGCGCCCTGGACGGTGACGCTGGGCATCACCAACCTGACCGACCGCACCTACTGGCGCGCCTCGAACATGCCGGGCACGCCGCGCACGGTACTGATGACGGCGAACTATCAGTTCTGAGCCCGGTGCAGTCCAACGGTGCCGGCCGTCCACGCATCGGACGGCTGCACCGCGGGCAAGGCGCCGGGTCCACCATGGGGGCCCGGTATCCCCGGAAGACGGTTGCGCCTGACGACAGGCAAGCGCCTTCCGGTACTGTGCATCCCCGTCCGCCAATGCAAGCCGCCCAGCCCGAGACCCCGTCAGCCCTTCCCTGCCCCTCATGCCATGCCCCGATGCGGACGCTGCGGCTGGGCGGGCAGCATGACACCGAGATCGTGCTGGACCTGTGCTTTGCCTGTCATGGCATCTGGTTCGACCGGCGCGAGAACCTGCTGCTGTCACCCGACGGCGTGCTGACGCTCTTTCGCACCCTGCACGCCCACCGTGATGATCCGCAGCTTCCGCTGAAGGAGCACATGGCCTGCCCGCGCTGCCGGCAGACGCTGGTGCGCGGCACCGACCGCACCATCAGCGGCGCCTATACGGTTCATCGCTGCCCCCGCCAGCACGGGCATTTCAGCACCTTCCCGGCCTTCATGGTGGAAAAAGGCTTCGTGCGCCCCCTGGCACCCGCCGAGGTGCAGGCACTGGCCCGCACGCTGCGGGTCATCCATTGCAGCAGCTGTGGCGCCCCGGTGGATCTGCGCCAGCACCATGCGTGCCCCTACTGCCGCTCGGCCTTCTCGCTGCTGGATCCGGACGCAGTGACGCAGGCCATGCAGCGCTACCAGGAACGCAGCGAACAGCAGGCCCAGGCCGCCCAGGTCGGCACGCTGGGCGAGAAAGCCCTGCCTGCCGAGGCGCGCGCCAGCCTGACGCTGGCCCGACACCAGGCCGGCTATCTGCAGGAAAAGCACCGCCAGCGCGAACAGATGGAACGCTGGCGTGAGGGCAGCGTGCCCGGAAGCCCGCCCTTCATGGATGAGCTGTGGAGCTGGGGGCTGTCGCTGCTGTGGCGCACCCTCCGGCGGCTGTGGTGAAGGACGGCCGTCCGCCAGCGTGTGACTACTTGCAGAAGACCCCGAGCAGCACGCCCAGGAAGACGGCGGCGCCAAACCAGTTGTTGTGGTTGAAAGCAGCAAAGCACCCTTCGCGGGTGCGGTGACGAATGAGGAAGTAGTGGTAGACGGCCACGCCAGCCGCCAGCACGATGCCGACCCAGTACCAGGACGACAGCCCCTCGCGGGCAAAGGCCCAGACCAGCAGCAGCAGGCTGATGCCGTAGCAGCTCATGACCGCCAGCACGTCGTGGCGTCCGAAGGTGATGGCCGAGGTGCGGATGCCGATCTTCAGGTCGTCGTCGCGGTCGACCATCGCGTATTCGGTGTCATAGGCCACTGTCCAGAAGATGTTGGCCAGCAGCATGATCCAGGCCGACAGCGGGACGGTATCGGTCAGTGCGGCAAAGCCCATCGGGATGCCGAAGCCGAAGGCAATGCCCAGGTAGGCCTGCGGGATGGCGAAGAAGCGCTTGAAGAACGGATAGCTGCCGGCCAGCACGGCCGCCACCACGGCCAGCCCCCAGACCAGCGGCCCGAAGGGAAAGACCAGGGGGAGTGCCAGCAGGCTGAGCACGACGAAGACGGCCACGGCCTCCCAGGGCGCAATGGCCTTGCGGGCCAGCGGCCGGTCGACGGTGCGTG
>CAUVLK010000292.1:0-3913 GCA_963552635.1 uncultured Lautropia sp.
AGGCCCAGCTCGGCCAGTCGGCTGGCCCGCAGCCACTGCTCGGCGCGGGGGGTGACACGCGGCACCAGCAGCGTGCGCTTGCCCAGCGCCAGCACTTCCATGGCGCTGTTGTAGCCGGCCATGGCCACCACGGCGCGGGCGTTGCGGATGAGGGTCAGTGGTTCGGCCACGAACGGGAGCAGCTGAAGCTCGGGCCGGGCATCGGCCAGGGCCTGCAGCCGCTGACGTGCCTCGGCCGGCATCATCGAGCCGGTGAGGATGATGCCGCGCCAGCCGCTGGGCAGTGGTGCCCGCGCGAAGGCTTCGGCCACAGCCAGCCCGTCCTGCCCACCACCCATCATGCACAGGGCATAGGGGGCATCGGACGTTTCGGCCACGGTCCCGTCCGAGGCGGTGCCACCCGTGTCGCTCTTCGCTTCCCAGCGCTGGTTCGGGTCCAGATAGCCCACCGGCGTGACCTCGATGCTCTCGAGCCGGTCCAGACCGTAGGCAGAGATGGTGTCGTAGACCCGGGGGTCACCATAGATCCAGACGGCGTCGAAGCACCGTCGCAGGATGTCGGCATTCTTCTGGCGTTCCCACTGTCGGGCCACGGCCTCGGGGGTGTCGATGATGTCGCGCAGACCCAGCACGATGTGCGTGCCCCGTGCCCGCATGGTCGGCAGGACCGTATCCAGTTCGGACAGTGCACCGCGCGGCACGTTGTCGACGATCAGCAACTGGGGGGCAAAGGCCGTGAGTGCGGCCAGAATGGTCTGGCTGCGCAGTGCAACGAGCTGTTCCAGCGGCATGTCGAGCGCGCGGGCGGTATAGTTGCCATCCGGCTGCTTGCGGTACGCGGGCAGGGTGATGCTGTCGATGCCTGGCGGCAGCGCAAAGGCGCCGGATTCGCGGATTCCGGAGACCAGCAGGACCTGAGCCGACAGCGGCGGCTGGATGAGGGTCTGGGCAATCAGCGTGTTGCGACGGATGTGACCCAGGCCCATGGTGTCATGGGAATAGAGGGCGATGCGGGGACGCATGGAAGAGGGCGTGGCGCAGGTCTGTTCTGTCATGCCTGCATTGTCCCCTATTCGCGGTGAACCTACCCTGACGACATGGTTCACGATTCGTTCAGACAGGATTGGCTACGATGCTCGGCATGAAGACCTGGTTCCTCCCCTCCCTGCTTGCTGCTCCGGTGGCTGCGCTGCTGTCCTTGGCCGCAGCCGGCACGCTGGCGGCCGAGCATGACGAAGTGCGCAATGCCGTCACGGCCGGGCGTTTTCGGCCGCTGGCCGAGATCCTGCAGACGGTGCAGCGCAAGCATGCCGGCAACGTGCTGGATGTGGAGCTGGACCGCAATGACAAGGGGCGCCATGTCTACGAGGTCCGTCTGCTGGACGAGAGTGGCCGCCGGCGCGAGATCCATATCGACGCCGTGACCGGCGAGGAGGTCCGTCGTGAGACCGGCCCCCTGCTGGCTGACCTGCCGAATCTGCTGCGCAAGGTGCTGAAACAGCATCCGGGGCGCGTGGTGGACGTGGATCTGGAGCGTGGCCGTCAGGGGCGCGAAATCTATCACGTGCGGGTGCTGCAGGAAAACGGTCAGGTGCGTGGCCTGTTCGTCGATGCCAGTACCGGCGAGCTGGTCTCCGACATCGGTGTCTTTGTACCCACGCCCGGCATGAAGCCGTTGCCCGACCTGCTGGAATCGCTGCTGCGCCGCTATTCCGGCACGGTGCTGGAGGTCGAGCTGAAGTACGACCGTGACGAGCAGCCCGTGTACGAGATCGACCTTCGTCTCCCCAATGATTCGCTCATCGAGCTGACGCTGGACCCGGTCACGGGCAGGGTTCTGAGCGAAGAAGAGATCGAGGTGCGGTGATGCGAGTGCTGATTGTCGAGGATGACCGCGAGCTGGCTCAGAGCCTGAAGGTCGCGCTGGAAGAGTCCGGCATGGTGGCCGAGCTTGCAACGGATGGTCAGGAGGCTTCCTTCCTGGGCAGTACCGAGCGCTATGACGCAGCGGTGCTGGACCTGGGGCTGCCTGAGCTGGACGGTATTTCGGTGCTGAAGCAGTGGCGCGAGCAGGGCTGCAATTTCCCGGTGCTGATCCTCACCGGACGCGGTCGCTGGAGCGACAAGCTGGCCGGTTTCGGTGCGGGGGCTGACGACTATCTCACCAAACCCTTCATGCACGAAGAGGTGGTGGTGCGATTGCGCGCGCTGGTGCGCCGTGCCTATGGCCATGCCGATCCGGTGCTGCAGGTGGGACCGCTTTCCTATGACACGCTGCAAGGGCGTTTCTCGATGGACGGCCGGCGGCTGGCCTTCACGGCACAGGAAGAGCGCATCCTGGCCTATCTGATGCACCAGCCCAGCGTGGTGCTCAGTCGCACCGACATTGTCGAGCATGTCTATGCCCGCGACAGCGATCCGGATTCCAATGCGCTGGATGTGCTGATCGGTCGTATCCGGCGCAAGCTGGGCGTGTCGATGATCCGTACCGTGCGTGGTCGTGGTTTCGTGCTTGCTGCGCCCGAAGGCGATGAGGCCGAAGGGGATGATGACGATGTGTCCGTCGATCCTGCCCCATGAGCGACAGTCCTGTGCAACCGACCCGGCCGGTGCGCGTGCAGCGTATCGGGCTGGCGCAGCGGCTGATGCTGCTGGGCATGCTGGCGGTGCTGCTGATCACCGGCGTGGGCGGCCTTCTGATGCGCGCGCAGCTGCATGCGGCCATCCTGCGCAGCATGAGCGGTTCGCTCGATGAACGGGCCGACCGCATCGTGGCGGGCCTGACGGTGGATGGCAACGGACGGGTCAGCTTCGACAACCGGCTGGTCAGCGAGGAGTTCCGCTTCATCTTCTCGGGCTGGTACTGGCAGCTGGAAGCCGAGGGCACCGTGTATCGCTCCCGGTCGCTGTGGGACAGCAGCCTGGATGCGGCCATGGCCTCACCGGTGGCGGGTTCTGCCGAGCTGATGGGCATCCGTGGGCCGCGTGATGAGCTGCTGTATGGGCTGGTGCGCAACTTCCACGTCAATGGTCGTGCGTACCGGCTGTATGTCTACGGTCCGGCCGAGACCAGTCGCAAGGACATGGCCAGCATCGACCGCATCCTGATGGTGATGCTGGGGGGGCTGGCGCTGGCGATGGTGGCCGGCATGTATGTGCAGGTCTGGCTGGGGCTGCGGCCGCTGCGTCGTCTGCATGATGCGCTGCAGCGCATCCATGCCGGCGAGGCCGATCGTGCCGGCAGTGGCTATGGTCCCGACCTGGACCCGCTGGCGGCCGAGATCGACGAGGTGCTGGAGCGCAACGCACGGGTCGTGACACGGGCACGGGGCAATGCGGCGGACCTCAGTCATGCACTGAAGAAGCCGCTGGCGCTGCTCAACGCCCAGTCGCGTTCGGCGGAAGTCGACGGGATGGAGGTGCGCCGCCAGGTCGACACGATGAACCGGATGATCGAGCGTCACCTGGCCCGGGCGGGCAGTGGAGCGGGCGATCGACGGCGCATCGACGTGAACGAGTGCCTGCAGGGGCTGATCGGGTTGATGCAGACGCTGCATGCGGCGCGCGGCATCGACTGGCAACTGGATGTGCCGGGTCGGGTGTTCTGGCGGGGCGAGAGCACCGACCTGGAAGAAATGCTGGGCAACCTGCTGGACAACGCCGGCAAGTGGGCCCGCAGTCGGGTGGTGGTGACGGTGCGGTTGCTGACCCAGCCCACCACCGAGGATGACGGAATGCGCTCACGCACCGGTCTGCTGGTCATCTGCATCGAGGACGACGGTGCAGGCCTGGATGATGACGAGATCGCACGAGCCATCCGTCGAGGACAGCGTTTTGACGAGAGCACCGAGGGTAGCGGGTTGGGACTGGTCATTGCCAACGACATTGCCGAGACCTACGAGGGGCGGCTGGA
>CAUVLK010000293.1:0-3909 GCA_963552635.1 uncultured Lautropia sp.
TGGCTGGTGCGCTCATCATCCGCGGCAACCGCTATCCCAGTGGCAACACCAACGGTGACCTGGATACGTTGCTCAAGTCTACGGCGAGCACCCGCGTGCAGGAACGGCTGGTGATGCTGCAGCAGATTGCGTATGGCTGCCCGGGGGCCGATGGCAAGCTCAAGCGCATGGCTGCCAATGGTGGCGACAATCAGGGGCAGAACGCCAGGCAGACGCCTCTGCGCTGCGATGATGGCGACGTGGGCAGCGTGGATAACTACGAAGCCTTGCTGGGGCCGAACAGCTGGCGCGACAGCGGCCGCTTCACCACGGTCAACGGCGTGACGCTGCCGCGCTTTGTCGGTGCGGTCTCGGGCCGGCTCGAGCGCTGGCGGATCATCCATGGCGGCGTGCGCGATACCGTCAACCTGGAATTCCGCAAGGCTGTGCTGAACAACATGCCGGTCAGCGAAGTGCGCAACCTCAGTGGCAAGCCACTGCAGCGCTTCATCAACAACAACTGCACGGGCGCACCGCTCACGCACTACCGGGTGGCGTCCGATGGCATGACCATGGACAACATGCAGCCGGCCACGCAGACCACCTTCCAGCCCGGCTATCGCTGGGATCTGGTGACGGTCTTCCCGCAGTCCGGTTTCTACTGCGTGCTGGACAAGTCGGTGCCGGCAGCCGGCGCCGTCAACAACGAGCCGCCGGCCCACACGCTGATCGGCATCGTGGAAGTGGGCAAGGGCGTGAACATGAACGTTACCGACATCCCCAGCTACGTCAAGCAGCAGATGCTGAACCTGGCCAACACCAATGCGCCTGAGTCCGTTCGGGCCAATGTGGTGGCCGACCTGAACGATGGGCTGAAGCTGTTGCGCTACACGCCGCACAAGACACTGACCGAAGCTGACGTGACGGAATCGACGCCGCAGACGGTGACCTATGCCATCCTGCCGGAGAACCCGAACAATCTGGCCGAAGGCTTCAAGTTCACGGTCGATGGCAAGGCGTTCAGCGAGAGTGATTCCCCGCGCGAGCTGAAGCTGGGCGCCGTGCAGGACTGGATCATCAAGTCGACCAACGGCGGTCACCCGCACCACGTTCACGTCAACCCGTTCCAGATCGTGTCGATCCTTGACCCGCAGGGCCGTGACGTGAGCGGCTTCGACACGCCGGACACCGCAGGATCCAGTGGTGGGGTGGCCGATACCCAGTACCGCGGCATGAAGGGTACGTGGCGTGACACGCTGTTCATCAAGTCTCTTCCGCAGCAGGGCACGGCAGGCCAGTACACCGTCACCGTACGGACCCAGTACAACCGGTATTGGGGCGACTTCGTGCTGCACTGCCATATTCTTGACCACGAGGACGAGGGCATGATGCAAAAGGTGCGGATCTACGATCCGGCCAACCCGATCTCCACCCGCTTCGGGCCGGTGCCCGTTTGCGGCCTGGACGATGGCAAGAGCAAGCCTTTCGCGACTAAGTTCAAGGGGCCTTATGGTGTGAGCAACCCGCTCCTGCTGCGCAGCAGCAGCAAGAGCAAGATCCAGGCCAGCATCATGGCGACCCCGGTCGTGCGCTGATTCCGCAGGCTGCCTGATCGCCCAGGCGACAGGAGCCCATGACGGGAACCTCTGAAAAGCCCCGGAGGCAGGGAAACCTGTCCCGGGGCTTTTCTCTTGCCTTGGAGGGTAGGGGCATGCCCGGGAATCGCCCGGATCAGCTCTCGACAGAGGTGCCGGTGTGCGGCCTGAGGGCATGAAAAAGCCCCGGGAAACCGGGGCTTGCTGCTGCGGTCAACGCCGCCCCCGGAGGGGGCAGCGTCACGGCATGTCTGCTTTCAGAGCTCCTTCTCGACCAGCTTGAAGCTGTTCAGGATCGCATCGGCCGAGGCACGCAGCTTGGCTTTCTCGTCCTCGCTCAGCGGGGTGTCGAGCACCTGCTCCACGCCGCTCGCACCCAGCACGCTGGGCAGCGACAGCGCCACGCCGTCAATGCCGTACTGGCCGTGCAGGATGCTGGAGACCGGCTGCACCGAATGCTCGTCGCGCAGGATGGCTTCGCAGATCCGCGAGGCTGACAGGCCGATGGCGAAGTTGGTGGCCCCCTTGCCGGCGATCACCTTGTAGGCGCTGGTCATCACCTGGAGGGCCAGATCGTCCAGCACATCGGGCGGGAACACCTGGTGGCCGTTCACGCGGTAGTCGGCAATGGGCACTGCGCCGATCCGGGCCACCGACCACATCGGGAACTCGCTGTCACCGTGCTCGCCGATGATCGAGGCGTGCACGCTGGCCGTGGAGATGCGGGCGCGATCGGCGATCAGGCGACGCAGCCGCGACGAATCGAGCACCGTGCCGCTGGAGATCACCCGGCTGGTGGGCAGGCCCGAGATGCGCTGCGCCACCATCGTGAGCACGTCGCACGGGTTGGTCACTAGGATGAAGATCGCGTCGGGCGAGGCTTCCACCAGTTTCGGGATCATCGCCTTCAGGATGCGGGCGTTGTCCCTGACTAGCTCCAGCCGGCTCTGGCCCGGGTTCTGCTTGGCGCCGGCGGTGATCACCACGATGTCGCTGCCGCTGGTCACCGCGATGTCGCTGCTGCCGCTCACATGGGGCCAGCCCGTGAAGTGCGAGCCATGCGCCAGGTCGGCGGCCTCGGCCTCCACCTTGGGCGTGTTGATGTCATACAGGGCGATCTCGTTGGCGACCTGACGGATCAGGGCTGCATAGGCGACGGCCGTGCCGACGGCACCGGCACCCACCACCGAAATCTTTCTTCCTTTTGCCATGTGACTCTCCTGAGGTTTCACAAGGGCCCGGGCCGCCCGGCAGGAGTGCCATTGGCTTTCCGCGACCATGCCTACCCCCGATCCGTCCACCGGACAGGCCTGTGGGGCAGGGCTGTCCCCTATTGTAATTCCCGTTTAACCATGATTGACGATGCCGCATCTGCCATCCGGGTTTTCGGCGGCCTCATGGGCCGGAGTGTGGCAGTGTCAGCGACGCCAGGCGGCATCGTGGCCGCGTCGCCGGAGATCATCGGCGATAATCCCCGGATGGCAACTCGTTCATCCTCATCCAAAAACGGCGCCGACTACTCCGAAGCCTCCATCCGAGTGCTGAAGGGTCTGGAGCCGGTCCGGCAGCGGCCGGGCATGTACACCCGTACCGAGAACCCGCTGCACATCATCCAGGAAGTCATCGACAACGCGGCCGACGAGGCCCTGGGCGGTTACGCGCGCCACATCGATGTCCGTCTCTTCAAGGATGGCCGCGTCGAGGTCACCGACGACGGCCGGGGCATTCCCGTGGGCCTGCACCCCGACGAGGGCGTGCCGGTCATCGAGATCGTTTTCACCCGGCTGCATGCCGGCGGCAAGTTCGACAAGACCGCGGGCGGCGCCTACAGCTTCTCGGGCGGCCTGCACGGCGTGGGTGTCTCGGTCACGAACGCCCTGTCCCGCCGGCTGGAGGTCACCGTCTGGCGCAAGGGCGACAAGGATGCTGCCGGCACCCGGCTGGCTCACACCATCGCCTTCGCCGACGGCGAGCTGGCCGAACCCCTGGTGGCCCGGCCGGCCACGCGCGATGAGCCCTCGTCCGGTACCCGCGTCACCGTCACGCCCGACCCCAAGTACTTCGACAGCGCCACCATTCCGGTGGCCGAGCTGGAGCGGCTGCTGCGCAGCAAGGCCGTGCTGCTGCCGGGCGTGCGCGTGACGCTCACTCTGGAAAAGACGGGGGAGACCCGACAGTGGCAGTATGACGAGGGACTGCGCGGCTATCTGCAGGAAGAGCTGGCGCAGGAGCCGGGCGTGGAGCCGCTGGTGCTCTTCGAGGACCAGCAGTACGCTGGGCGGGGCGACGACAGCTTTGCCGAAGGCGAGGGCGCCCACTGGGTGGTGGCCTTCAC
>CAUVLK010000294.1:0-3898 GCA_963552635.1 uncultured Lautropia sp.
AAAAATTCTATGATTTTTTCTGGGTTTGCGCCGTTGCTGGATGTGTTGGAGGAGATAGTTAAATAATATTTCATGTTATCTATGCCTTGTCGATTTTGTTTGGGGTGTGTTTGGGTATGGACTAGGGGCGGTGTGTTGACTAATTTGGGGTTATGTTTTGTTCCGAGTTTTTTGCTAGCATCTTCTTTTGGGTTGGCGGGTTGAGTCGGCTTGCTTGAAAGCCTCGATATTGTGCTTGACGGGTGTGTGTTTGTGGTGTGTGGCAATATTGGTATTAAAAGGCTTTTCTGTGAGTTTAGATTGAATGAGTGAATCTCCGCTCTGATCAGGGGGCGTGACATAGGGAGGATTCGTCATTGAGAAGCTTTTTGGCACTCTGACGTGCCGAAATTATGTTTGTATTCTGCATGTACATTATTCACTCTTGGGCTCGTCACTTGAACCGCAAGCGACGAGCATCGGGACCATGGGAGGGGTGTGGTTTCATGACTGCTTCGGGCAGCACTGACTAGTTTACTTTTCCCTCCATTCAGGATTTCACCTCAATCTTTCATATATCCAGAATCTTCCGCTCCATGCCCTTGACGGGCGGCAGCCAGGCCTGAGTGCCCTGCAGGGTCAGGTTAAGCATGCGGGCCGGCAGGCGGTAGGACTCGGCGCGCTCGGGGTCGAGTTCGGTCTGGATGTCGTCATCCCGTCCCTGTTCGGTCAGTTCTGCCCAGCGGGGGTTGATCAGGAGCGTCTTGCCCAGGGCAATGAACTCTGCCCAGCCGGTGGCCAGTGCCTCGGCCGCCTGGGACGCGGTGTAGAGGTTGCCCACGCCGATGAGGGGAAGCTTGCCGCTGATGTGCTGGTGCAGCTGTTCGATGCGGGTGCGCACCGTATCTGCGCCGCGACGGGCTTTCTTGTAGAAGTCCCACAGGGAGACGTGCAGGTACTGCAGCGGTTTCCGCACAAGGGCATCGATGAGGGCGAAGGTGTCGGCCATGGTGATGCCGTTCTCGCCGGGTTCTTCGGGCGAGAAGCGGTAGCCGATGATGAATTCGGGTTTGGCGTGCCTGTCGCGCACGGCCGTGACGGCGTCCACGACGGCCAGCGGGAAACGCAGCCGGTTCTGCAGGCTGCCGCCCCAGGCATCAGTCCGGCGGTTGGACTGGGCGGAGAAGAACTGCTGGATCAGGTAGTTGTTGGCGCCGTGAATTTCCACGCCATCAAAGCCGGCTTCCAGTGCCAGTTCGGCGGCGTGGCCGTAGCCGTCGATGATGCTCAGGATCTGCGCTTCGGTCAGGGCTTTGGCGCCGGTTTCGGGATGCTCGGACGGGGCGAAGATCTCGCCATTCGGGTTGAGCTCGGGAATGGACTGCCAGCCGCCGTGATGGATCTGCAGCAGGGCTTTGGCGTCCTGATCATGGGCGATGCGGGCGACTTCGCGCAGGCTGGGCAGGTCTTCGGGGCCGATGGCCTCGGGCTGCCCGTAGAAGGCCTTGCCACCCTCGTGCACCAGGGTGGCGGCGGAAATGAACAGGCCGATGCCCCGGAAGCGGTCAGTGAGGAACTGACGCTCCTCGTCGGTGATGTGGCCGTTGTCGTCCGAGGCCAGATGGGTCATCGGGGCGACGGCCAGGCGGTTCCTGACGGTGACGCCGTTGTTGAAGGTGTAGCTCTGGAAGAGGTTCGGGTGCTTCATGGTTGATGTGTTCTGGTGGGTTGGGCATCTGCCGTGACGCTGTTATACCACTGGCCCTCGTCAATGCCGGGTCGCGTCCGGGGTCATTGATCCGCTGCCCCCGCGAGTTTTCCCGTTTCCGATATTGTCTTTCTTGCCCCTGCACGCCCTTGGACGGACAATGGCCGAAGGGCAACATCGAACGATGAGGCAGCTCAGCATGGCCGACGTGGGGACAGATCGGGCAGGGGACAAGGCACGGGCAGAGATGTTCCGCGCCCGTGGGCTGACCAAGGTCTACCGCATGGGCGAGGTAGAGGTGCACGCGCTGCGCGGCATCGACCTGGCGCTGTATCCAGGCGAGTTCGTGGTGATCCTGGGCCCTTCGGGCTGTGGCAAGTCCACGCTGCTGAACATCCTGGGCGGGCTGGATGTGCCCACGGAGGGCGAGGTCTGGTACAACGGCCATGACCTGACGCATGCAGACGATGCGGTGCTGACGCACTTTCGGCGCGACAACGTGGGTTTCGTCTTCCAGTTCTACAACCTCATCCCCAGTCTGACGGCGCGCGAGAATGTGGCGATCGTGACGGAGATCGCGCGCCAGCCCATGCCGCCGGAAGAGGCGCTGGCGCTGGTGGGGCTGGGTGAGCGGCTGGATCATTTTCCGGCGCAGATGTCGGGGGGCGAGCAGCAGCGGGTGGCCATTGCGCGGGCCATTGCCAAGCAGCCGGCGGTGCTGCTGTGCGACGAACCCACGGGGGCGCTGGATTCGGCCACCGGGGTGCGGGTGCTGAACGCGCTGGATGAGGTGAATGCGCGGCTGGGCACGTGCACGGTGGTGATCACGCACAACGCCGACATTGCACGGATGGCGCACCGGGTGCTGACGATGGGCGACGGGCGCATCGTGGCCGAGAAGGTCAACGAACAGCGGTTGAAGGCCGATGAGCTGCGCTGGTGACAGAAAGGGCTGGCGACTGCCGGCGCTGTACCGGAAGGCGCTGCGCGACCTGTGGCTGCTGCGCGGCCAGGCGCTGGCGATCATGCTGGTGGTGGCGGGCGGCATTGCCATGCTGGTGATGTCGCAGGTGGCGCTGGATACGCTGAACAACAGCCGGTTGCGTTTCTATGAGGCGCAGCGGCTGTCGGACATCTGGGTGGATGCCAAGCGTGCGCCGGAAGCGGTGGCGCGGCAGGTGGCGGCGCTGCCGGAGGTGGCCGAGGTGGAAAGCCGGGTGCAGGCCTTTGCCAAGCTGAAGCTGCCGGGATTCGACGAGCCGGTGTCGGCGCAGATGATTTCCCTGCCGGACGACGGTGGGCAACCATTGATGAACGGGCTGCACCTGCGTCAGGGGCGGCTTCCGGCGGTGCTGTCGCGCGATGAGGTGGTGGTGAGCGATGCCTTTGCCGAGCGGCATGGGTTGAAGCCGGGGGACCGGCTGCGGGCGACGGTGAACGGGCATGCACAGTGGTTCCGGCTGGTGGGGGTGGCCACGTCGCCGGAGTTCCTGTATCCGATCAAGCCCGGGGCAATCTTTGCTGACCACAAGCATTACGCCATTCTGTGGATGCCGCGCCGGGTGCTGGAGGCGGCCATGAACATGGCCGGGGCCTTCAATCAGCTGGTGGTGAAGCTGGCGGTGGAACGGCAGGACCGCGTGCAGGATGCTGTGCCTGGTGCAGGGGAGCAGGAGCGTGCCTCGGGTGGAGCCGGCCCCCGCGCTGGGCGGCACAATGCGGCCGACGCAGCGCTGGCCCGCGCCCGGCAGGAGGCAACGGCCATCGACGCCATCGAGCGGCTGATGGAGCGCTGGGGCGGGCTGGAGGCTGTCGGGCGGATGCAGCAGACATCGTACCGGGTGCTGCATGAGGAGCTGGCGCAGCTGCGCTCGATGGTGCGGGTGATGCCGACGATCTTCCTGGCGGTGGCGGCCTTCCTGCTGAACGTGGTGTTCACGCGGCTGGTGGGCACGCAGCGGGCGCAGATCGCCATTCTGAAGGCGTTTGGCTACCGTACGTGGGAGGTGGCACTGCACTATGGGCTGATGGCCGCCATCGTGTGCGTGGCGGGGGCGTTGCTGGGGGCCTTGGCCGGTGCGGGGCTGGGTCAGGGGCTGGCCTCGCTCTATCAGGACAATTTCCGGTTTCCGGCGCTGTATTTCTCGCTGGATGGCCAGGTGGTACTGGTGGGTGTGGCCGTGGCGGTGCTAGCTGGCGTGGGCGGTGCGG
>CAUVLK010000295.1:0-3856 GCA_963552635.1 uncultured Lautropia sp.
CATCATGACCGACCCGGACATGGCTGATGTCACCTACATCGAGCCCATCACCTGGCAGGTCCTCAAACACATCATCGAGAAAGAGCGCCCCAGTGCCATCCTGCCCACCATGGGCGGGCAGACTGCGCTCAACTGCGCCCTCGACCTGCACCGCCACGGCGTGCTGGACAAGTACGGGGTCGAACTGATCGGCGCCCGTCCCGAAGCCATCGAGAAGGCCGAAGACCGTCAGAAGTTCAAGCAGGCCATGGAATCCATCGGCCTGGGCTCGGCGCGTTCGGCCATCGCCCATTCCATGGACGAGGCCTGGGCGGCTCAGCGCGACATCGGTTTCCCCGTCATCATCCGTCCCAGCTTCACGCTGGGGGGCACCGGCGGCGGCATTGCCTACAACGCCGAGGAATTCGAGACCATCTGCAAGGCGGGTCTGGAACTCTCGCCCACCAACGAGCTGCTGATCGAGGAAAGCCTCATCGGCTGGAAAGAGTTCGAGATGGAGGTGGTGCGTGACCGCGAGGACAACTGCATCATCGTCTGCTCCATCGAGAACCTGGATCCGATGGGCGTGCACACCGGCGACTCCATCACCGTGGCGCCGGCGCAGACGCTGACCGACAAGGAATACCAGCTGATGCGCAACGCCTCGATCGCGGTGCTGCGCGAGATCGGTGTCGACACGGGCGGTTCCAACGTCCAGTTCGCCATCCATCCCGAGACCGGGCGGATGATCGTCATCGAGATGAACCCGCGCGTCTCGCGCTCCTCGGCGCTGGCCTCCAAGGCCACGGGCTTCCCCATTGCCAAGGTGGCGGCCAAGCTGGCCGTGGGCTACACGCTGGACGAGCTGAAGAACGAGATCACCGGCGGTGCCACCCCGGCGTCGTTCGAGCCCGCCATCGACTACGTGGTCGTCAAGATCCCGCGCTTTGCCTTCGAGAAGTTCCCGCAGGCTGACAACCGCCTCACGACCCAGATGAAGTCGGTGGGCGAGGTCATGGCCATCGGCCGCACCTTCCAGCAGGCGCTGCAGAAGGCCATGCGGGGCCTGGAGATCGGCGTCGACGGTCTCAACCAGATGACGACCGACCGCGAGGTCATCGAGAAGGAGCTGGGCGAGCCTGGTTCCGAGCGCATCTGGTACGTGGGCGATGCCTTCGCCCAGGGCTTCACCATCGAGGAAGTCCATGCGCTCACGAAGATCGATCCGTGGTTCCTCGCGCAGGTGAAGGAGATCGTCGACATCGAGCTGCAGCTCGACACCATGACGCTGGGCGACCTGGATGCCGAGACGCTGCGCACGCTGAAGGAAAAGGGTTACTCCGACCGCCGGCTGGGCTACCTGCTGGAAACCACCGAGCACGAGATCCGCAAGCTGCGTCACAGCTTGGGCGTGCGGCCGGTCTACAAGCGGGTGGACACCTGCGCGGCCGAGTTCGCCACCCAGACTGCGTACCTGTACTCCACCTACGAGGACGAGTGCGAGGCACAGCCCACCGATCGCAAGAAGATCATCGTGCTGGGCGGTGGCCCGAACCGCATCGGGCAGGGCATCGAGTTCGACTACTGCTGCGTGCATGCGTCGTTCGCGCTGCGTGAAGACGGGTTCGAGACCATCATGGTCAACTGCAACCCCGAGACCGTCTCCACCGACTACGACACCTCCGATCGCCTGTACTTCGAGCCGGTCACGCTGGAAGACGTGCTGGAGATCGTCGAGCTGGAAAAACCGGTCGGCGTCATCGTCCAGTACGGCGGCCAGACGCCGCTGAAGCTTGCCCGTGCGCTGGAAGCGGCCGGTGTGCCCATCATCGGCACCTCGCCCGATTCCATCGACGTTGCCGAGGACCGCGAGCGCTTCCAGAAGCTGCTGACCCGTCTGGGCCTGCTGCAGCCGCCCAACCGCACCGCGCGTACCGAAGGCGAGGCCATCCAGCTGGCCAACGAGATCGGCTACCCGCTGGTGGTGCGCCCCAGCTACGTGCTGGGTGGCCGGGCCATGGAAATCGTCCATGACCAGCGCGACCTGGAGCGCTACATGCGCGAGGCCGTCAAGGTCAGCAACGACTCCCCGGTGCTGCTCGACCGCTTCCTGAACGACGCCATCGAGGTCGACGTGGACTGCCTGTGCGACGGCGAGCGCGTCGTCATCGGCGGCGTGATGGAGCACATCGAACAGGCGGGCGTGCACTCGGGCGATTCGGCCTGCTCGCTGCCGCCGTACTCGCTGTCGCCGGTCCTGGTCGAGGAAATCAAGCGTCAGACCGTGCTGATGGCCAAGGCGCTGAAGGTGCGCGGCCTCATGAACGTGCAGTTCGCCATCCAGCGCGAGCCGGCCGAACAGGAAGGCCAGCCGCCCACCGAACGGGTCTACGTGCTGGAGGTGAACCCGCGCGCCTCCCGTACCGTACCCTTCGTCTCCAAGGCCACCGGCGTGCAGCTGGCCAAGGTGGCGGCACGCTGCATGGTCGGCAAGACGCTGGCCGAGCAGGGTGTCACCGAAGAGGTCATCCCCGACTACTTCTGCATCAAGGAAGCCGTCTTCCCGTTCAACAAGTTCCCGGGCGTGGACACCATCCTGGGGCCCGAAATGAAGTCCACCGGCGAGGTGATGGGGGTCGACTACTCGTTCGGCTCCGCCTTCATCAAGTCGCAGGTGGGAGGCGGCGTGCGCATGCCCACCGAAGGCACAGCCTTCATCTCGGTCAAGCAGATCGACCGCCCCCGGGCCATCCGCGTGGCGAAGACCCTGCACGAGATGGGTTTCTCGCTGGTGGCCACCAAGGGCACGGCCGGCGCCATTGCCGAGGCCGGCATCCCGGTCACGCCGGTCAACAAGGTGCAGGAAGGCCGCCCCCACGTGGTCGACATGCTGAAGAACGGCGAGATCTCGCTGCTCATCAACTCGGTGGAAGAACGGCGCAGCGCCATCCAGGACTCCCGCGCCATCCGAACCACCGCGCTGGCACAGCGCGTCACCTTCTACACGACCATCGCCAGCGCCCTGGCTGCCGTCGAGGGCATGCACCTCGAATCCCAGGCCGCCCACGATGTCTACTCCCTGCAGCAGCTGCATGGGCATCTGAAGGAGCGCCGGCAGGGCAGGGCCTGAGGGGGTGATCGGCCTTATGCGCCTGCGGCCGGTACAGTCCGATTCGGTGCCGGGCAGCCCGAAGGCCCCTGACCATTGGTGGCCTTCTGTATCATGAAAACCGTGCCCCAAAGCGACCAAATCGTGTAAACTGGCCGACATCAACCCCTACCCGGGCCCCGAGGCACCGGCGAAGGTCTGGATTGCTGTATCCGCTCAGGCCTTCCCCGCTGCCCCGGGGTCTTGTCTTTTTGGAGACTCTTCCATCATGGCCACCTCCTTTCCGTTGACCAAGCATGGCGCCCAGCTTCTGAAGGACGAACTGCAGCGCCTCAAGTCGGTCGAGCGGCCGAACGTGATCAACGCTATTGCCGAGGCGCGTGCCCAGGGCGACCTGTCCGAGAACGCCGAATACGAGTCGGCCAAGGAGCGGCAGAGCTTCATCGAGGGGCGCATTGCCGAGCTGGAAGGCAAGCTGTCGGCTGCCCAGATCATCGATCCGGCCGCGCTGGACGCCGATGGCCGCGTCGTGTTCGGCGCCACCGTTCAGCTTGAGGACATCGATTCGGGTGACAAGGTCACCTACCAGATCGTCGGCGAGGACGAAGCCGACCTGAAGCTGTCCAAGATCTCCGTGGCCAGCCCGCTGGCCCGTGCCCTCATCGGCAAGTACGCCGGCGATGTCGCTTCCTTCCAGGCACCGGGCGGCGAACGCGAGTACGAGATCCTGGACGTCCTCTATCGCTGAGCCACGGGAGCAGCCAGGGC
>CAUVLK010000296.1:0-3847 GCA_963552635.1 uncultured Lautropia sp.
AAAATATGCTCATCCCAAGGTGGTTATGTCCTTGTTCGGGGTTGGTAACATTTACGGTGGGGCCAAAATGTGGCACAAATCATAATGCTACCGTGACCTTGGGATAGCCCCCACTGGGTCGAAAGATTGAGGATGGTTCACGTCGTATCTGAACCATTTTGCTATTGATTTACGTCCCAATGGCTCACAATGAGGAAAAAGGGTGTTTGCTGCCTCCTGGGGAGCGTCACCCAAGGGCACGTTTATGTTGTGCCAAAATTTCATACTTCCTAGTGCCGTACCGGCACTCACTTTGTCAAAGTGAGACCCCTTCGATCCCACAAAGGAGCTTACGGTGGATTTTCTCCTCGCCGCTGCCCCACCGACGTTGGTGAACACTGCGCAGCATACACTTGCTGCGTCTGACACTTTTACATCAAACACCAAAGCAGTCGCGGATAGCTCAGCGCTCAGTGCCCTCGTCGGAATTGTGCCTTTGGCCACGTTCTTCGTGTTGTTGATGGTTGTGAAGCTTAAGGCTCACTGGTCTGGCCTTCAGAAGCTCTCGCAGGTCATGGTGGACAAGGCCATGACGGTCAAGCGCGAAAAAATCGGCGCAACGCTTGGGGCGATCGATGCCGATGGCATGAAAGAGGTCGAACGCAATCTGGCGGTCTTCCTGGGCATTGCCTAGGCACCTGAGTTTGCCAGCTCCGTCACCACCTGCTCGAAGGTGAGGGGCTCCCGGCCGATGAGCCGGGGCAGGTCCTGCGTGACCTGGGCCAGTTCGCCCTTGGCAATGGCCGTATAGGTGGAGACCCAGGCCTCGATCTCCCAGTCCGGGGTCTCGGGGTAGGCCGCCCGGCGGCTGGCAAAGGCCTCGGCAATGGTCTCGTTGTGAAACCGGTGGGGCTTGCCGGTGCAGGTGGTGAGGATGCGGGCAATGTCCTCCATGCTCAGCGACTGGCTGCCGGTGAGGGTGTAGGTGCGCCCTTGGTGCTGCGTGCCGCCAGCCGCGATGTCGGCCATGATGTTGGCGACCGCCTGGGCAGCATCGCGCTGGGCGACACAGGCCACACGGCCCTGTTCTGCGGGGCCGCATATCACACCCTCGGCATCGGCCAGCCGGGCCATCAGCTCGCTGTAGAAGTTGTCGCGCACGAAGGTGTACTTCATGGTCGAGCGGCGGATGGCTTCTTCGGTGACGGCGTGGGTACGCGCCAGCGTGAAGGTGCTGTCGGGACGAGCCTCGGCAAAGGACAGGTACACCAGATGCTGGATGCCGGCTGCCTGGGCGGCACGCACCAGGGTGAGATGTTCCTGTTCGCGCGTGGGGCTTTCGGCGGCCGAAACCATGAAGAGCGCATCGACGCCCTGCAGGGCGTCGCGGGCCAGCTCGAAATCACCGTAGCTGAAGGGGCGTGGCTCGCAGTCGGGCAGACTGGGGGCGCGGGACGGATTGCGCAGCGGCAGGATCAGGGGCAGGCCCTGGTCGCTCAGCAGGCGGGCGACCTGTCCGCCGATGTGGCCGGTGGCGCCGGTGATGGCCAGTTGCATGTCGTTTCTCCTGGATGAGCCCTGGAAGAACCATCATGCCAGAAGGAACGGGAGGATGACAGCGAAGGCCCCTGGGAAGCCCTCAGGCAGCGTCGTCGCACTCGACCAGGTGCTGCCCCGCGCTCCAGTCCAGGATCTGCAGCACGCGCGAGGCGTCATCGCGGATCTGGATGGCGATGTTGGTGGAGGCGTCAAGCCGGCGCAGCAGCCAGGGGGTGATCTCGGTCTCGAAGGGATCGGGCAGGATCACCTGATCGCTGAGGGTGCCGGCGGCGGTGCTGTCGTTGAGCGGGGAGATGGGTAGGGATCCCAGCTTGCGCTCGATGCGCTCGATGGCGTTTTCCAGGGCGGCGGTGGCCTCGGGCAGGTTCAGGCGGTCGCGACGCAGCACCAGAAGCGCCTTCACGGCGCTGAGCTGGGCCAGCAGCTGGTAGCAGTGCACCTGCATGTATTGCAGGGCCTCGATGGGCGGGCGCACGGCGCGTGGCTCGGACAGGGAGCGCTGGGTGGCCTGCACCAGGGCCGACAGGCTGTCGAAGGCCTCGCGGCGTGCCAGGCGCCATTCCAGCTCGGGGGTGTCCTCGACGCTCTTGAGCTGTTCGGGGTCCAGCGCCAGCTTGGCGTGGCGGATCTGGGCATCGATGGTGCGCTGCACGACGGCCGGAATCTGGCCGCGTTCCCACGAGGGCAGGATGTACGCAAAGGCCCAGGCGATGACGGCACCCAGCAGGGTGTCGGCCATGCGCTCGAAGAGGGTGAAGGTGGCGTGGCTGCTGTCGCCGTAGGCCAGCATGTAGGCCTGGATGAGGCCCAGCGTGGTGCCGGCCACGGAGGTGACGAGATAGCGGCGCTGGGCAAAGCCATGGGCGGCCCCCTGGGCCACCGTCATGACGACGAGCAGCACGATGCTGGCCGGGTTCAGTCCCAGCAGGCCCATGGTGAGCAGGCATCCCACCAGGGTACCGGCCACGCGCTGGTTGCGGCGCTCCAGCGTCTGCGACAGGCTGCCTCGCAGCACGACGGCGATGGTGAGCAGGATCCAGTAGTCGTGCAGGCCGCCCCAGGGCAGGTTGATGGAGACGGCATAGCCCATGCCCATGGCCAGTGCGGCGCGGATGGCGTGGCGCATCTGCGGGGTCTTCCAGCCCCAGACCGAGAAGAAGGGTGCCCACGACCAGGCGGTGGGGCTGACGAACATCTGCCAGTTGGCGCGCACGATGGCCAGGTTGGGCATCTGCTCGCCGCGGGCGGTACGTGAAAGGCGCAGGATCTCGTCGTTGATGTGACCGATGCGGTGGGCGATGCCGCGCACCAGCATGGCCGGGGTGGGCCCCAGGCTGAAGCCGTCCTGTTCGTAGTCGTGGGTGGAGCGGATGGTGGCGATGCGGGTTCGGCGATCGATGGCGGGGCGGGGGCGGTAGCCCAGGAAGAGCGCATCGGCCAAGGCATCCACCTCGTCGGCCAGCTCGTCGAGCACCGAGCGCATCTGGGCCAGGGCGTGGCGGTGACGCGGATGGGTGCGCAGCCCATCCAGATCCAGCTCGCTGGCCAGCAGCTGGTCACGGATGTCGATGACGATGACCAGCATGCCGGCGATGCGCTGGCGGAACGGCGTGCGGGGTGATTCCAGCACGATGTCGCGGGTGGCCTGCATCTGGTCGGCCAGCGCGGCCTGGGCCTTCAGCAGCTGGCCCAGCAGCGCCTCGCTCTCATCCTTGTCACAGGCGCGCTGGTGGCGGAACTGGCGTGCCTCGGTGCGGATCAGTGCGGCCAGCGAGATCAGCACGTCGGCCATGGCCAGCGCGCGGTAGCGGGCGTTGAGCGCCAGGTTGGTCAGCGTGGCCCAGATGACGTAGAGACCGGCGCCGATACTGAAATAGAGCGTGCTCTGAAGGGCCGCACTTTCGGCTCCGGGCTGGTGGCTGGCGATGGAGAAGATGGCCGTGAACATCATGCCCATGGCCACCGGAATGCCCCGCTTGCCCCAGGCCATGGCCAGGAAGGCCATGAATGAGAAGAACGAGAGGAAGATGCCCAGTTCCAGGTGCCGGTCGTTGAGCAGCTGGACAATGTAGAACACGGGCACACCGGCGATGAAGGGCAGCATCATCGTGCGCAGCTTGCCCCGGCGCGGCGCGGCCACGTCCGGCGGCGTGACGGCGATGACGCCGACGGTAGCGAGCGAGGCCGCATAGGCACCCAGCCAGTTCTCGACGATGAGCGATATCACCAGCAGTCCCAGACAGGCGGTGATGCCATTGGTGATGTAGTGGCTGAGCAGGACGCGCAGGAAGGCGCGGGTGCGGGGGGA
>CAUVLK010000297.1:0-3844 GCA_963552635.1 uncultured Lautropia sp.
CATGCGGCTGGGCGTGCTGGGCGACTGGGATCACCCCTACCTGACGATGCGCCCGACCAGCGAGGCCGAGGAGATCCGGTCGCTGGCCACCATCATGCGTGCCGGCTTCGTGTTCCGGGGCCTCAAGCCCGTGAACTGGTGCTTCGACTGCGGTTCCGCGCTGGCCGAGGCCGAAGTGGAATACGCCGACCGTACCGATCCCACCGTGGACGTGGGCTTTGCCTTTGCCGAACCCGAGCGGGTGGCCCGCGCCTTCGGCCTGGACAAGCTGCCCACCGATCACGGCTACGCCATCATCTGGACCACCACGCCCTGGACGCTGCCGTCCAACCAGGCGCTGAACCTGCACCCCGAGATCGAGTACGCGCTGGTCGAGACCCAGCGTGACGGCAAGCCCACGCTGCTGATCCTGGCCAAGGAACGCGTGGCGCCCCAGCTGGAGCGCTACGGGCTGGAAGGCCGCATCATCGCCACCGCCCCCGGCCAGGCGCTCAACGGCGTGCGGTTCCATCACCCGTTCTACGACCGCACCTCGCCGGTGTACGTGGCCGACTACGTGACCATCGACACCGGAACGGGCCTCGTGCACTCCTCACCGGCCCACGGTGTGGAAGACTTCCAGACCTGCCGTGCCCACGGCATGAAGGACGACGAGATCATCAACATCGTGATGGGCAACGGCCAGTACGTGCCCACGCTGCCGCTGTTCGGCGGGCTGTCCGTCTGGGACGCCAACCCGAAGATCGTCGCCCACATGCGCGACAACGGCACGCTCTTTGCCACCGAAAAAGTGGCCCACAGCTACATGCACTGCTGGCGCCACAAGACGCCGCTGATCCTGCGCGCCACCAGCCAGTGGTTCGCCGGCATGGATCTGAAGCCGAAGGAAGGCGCCACGCTGCGCGAGCGCGCGCTTCGGGGCGTGGAGGAAACCACCTTCTACCCGGCCTGGGGCAAGGCACGGCTGCACGCCATGATCGCCAACCGTCCGGACTGGACGCTGTCTCGCCAGCGCCAGTGGGGCGTGCCGATGGCCTTCTTCCTGCACAAGGAAACGGGCGAGCTGCACCCGCGCACCCCTGAGCTGCTGGACCAGGTGGCCGATCTGGTGGAGAAGCACGGCATCGAGATCTGGCAGACGCTGGATCCGCGCGATCTGCTGGGCGACGAGGCCGACCAGTACGAGAAAGGCAAGGACACGCTGGACGTGTGGTTCGATTCCGGCACCACGCACCAGACGGTGCTGCGCGGCTCGCACCGCGATGACTCCGCCTTCCCGGCCGACCTGTACCTGGAGGGCTCGGACCAGCACCGCGGCTGGTTCCACTCGTCGCTGCTCACCTCGTGCATGATGAACGACGCCCCACCCTACAAGGCACTGCTCACGCACGGCATGGTGGTGGACGGCCAGGGCCGCAAGATGAGCAAGTCGCTGGGCAACGGCGTGGAGCCCCAGGAAGTGGCCAACCGGCTGGGCGCCGAGATCCTGCGGCTGTGGACGGCCAGCAGCGACTACTCGGGCGAGATCTCGGTCTCGGACGAGATCCTCAAGCGCGTGGTCGAGGCCTATCGCCGCATCCGCAACACGCTGCGCTTCCTGCTGGCCAACGTCTCCGACTTCGACATCCAGAAGGATGCCGTGCCGCTGGACCGCATGTTCGACATCGACCGCTACGCGCTGGTCATGACCGAGCAGGTCCAGAAGCGCATCGTGGACCACTATCTGAAGTACGAGTTCCACCCCATCGTCTCGCTGCTGCAGACCTTCTGCTCGGAAGAGCTGGGGGCCTTCTATCTGGACATCCTGAAGGACCGTCTCTACACCACGGCCGAGAACAGCCTGGCACGGCGCAGCGCGCAGACCGCGCTCTGGCACATCACCGATGCGCTGCTCAAGCTGATGGCGCCGATCCTGTCGTTCACGGCCGACGAGGCCTGGCCGGTGTTCGCCCCCGAACGCTGCCGCGAACCGGGCGCCAGCATCCAGGAAGAGCTCTTCCACGTCTTCCCCGAGCTGCCCGACGCCCAGGCGCTGGACGCCCGCTGGAGCCTGATCCGCAAGGCGCGTGCCCAGGTGCAGGCGTACCTGGAATCTCAGCTGCGCGAGCGGGGCGAGATCGGCTCGTCGCTGCAGGCCGAAGTGGCGCTGACCGCACCGGCCGGCGAGCTGCATGATGCCCTGGCCAGCCTGGAGGACGATCTGCGCTTCGTGCTGATCACCTCGGCGGCCCGCCTCTCCGAGGGCGCGGCAGACTCCGACCTGGCCATCGACGCCAAGGCCAGCCCGTACCCGAAATGCGAGCGCTGCTGGCACTGGCGCGCCGACGTGGGCGCCAACCCCGAGCACCCGGGCCTGTGCGGTCGCTGCGAGAGCAATCTGTTCGGCGAGGGTGAGCCCCGCCAGCATGCCTGAGCCACGGAGCCTTCCATGACAGCCCCCGACGATCCCCACACCTCCGCCTCCGCCCCGACGGCGCGCCGTGCCGCCGTCTGGCCCTGGCTCGTGCTGGCGCTGGTGGTCATCGTGCTGGACCAGATCAGCAAGTACCAGATCATCGGCCGCTTCGCCTACGGCGAGCGACTGCCGGTCATCGAGGGCTTCTTCGACCTCACGCTGCTCTACAACCCCGGCGCGGCCTTCAGCTTCCTGGCCGGCCACAGTGGCTGGCAGCGCTGGTTCTTCGCCGGCATCGCGGTCGTGGCCTCGGCGGTGCTCATCTCGCTGCTCTTCTCGGCGCGGGGGCAGCGGATGTTCTCCACGGCGCTCGCACTGATTCTGGGCGGCGCCATCGGCAACCTGGTCGACCGCCTGGTGCTGGGGCACGTCACCGACTTCCTGCTGTTCTACCAGGGCGGCTGGGCCTTCCCGGCCTTCAACCTGGCCGACTGCGCCATCACGCTGGGCGCCATCCTGCTGATCTGCCACGAACTGCTGCCCTGGCTGCGTCCCCGCAAGGCCCGGTAAGCAGCCTGTCTGTCCGGGGGCGCGCTGCCGGCGCAGAGTGGCCCTCCCGCCCCGGCAGCGCTTCCCGATCCGATGAATCCGCTTCCACGGTCGATCCCGGCGCCGCCGGCAGACCGCGACCGTGCCCACCATGAACACACCCACCTACACGCCCCCCGCCACCCACGACACCTGGCCGCCCGCCACCCCGGATGACCAGAGCCTGCCACCTGCCCCGCTGGCTGGCCGGCGGCTGGTACTGGGCGTGACCGGCGGCGTGGCCGCCTACAAGGCCGCCCAGCTGGTGCGCGATCTGGGCCGCGCCGGCACCCAGGTGCAGGTGGTGATGACCGAGGCCGCCACCCGTTTCGTCGGGGCCGTCACCTTCCAGGCACTGTCGGGCAACCCGGTCTACACCGATGCCTTCGATGCCCGCATCGACGACAACATGCCGCACATCGAGCTGAGCCGCGAGGCCGATGCAATCCTGGTGGCGCCAGCCACGGCGGACTTCATCGCGAAGCTGGCCCATGGGCACTGCGACGACCTGCTCTCCACGCTGTGCCTGGCGCGTGACATCCCGCTGCTGGTGGCCCCGGCCATGAACCGGCAGATGTGGCAGAACCCCGCCACCCAGCGCAACATCAACCAGCTGCGCGCGGACGGCATCGGCGTGCTGGGCCCCGACGCGGGCGAGCAGGCCTGCGGTGAGGTGGGCGCCGGCCGCATGCTGGAGCCACTGGACCTGATCGAGGAGCTGAACGCCTTCTTCACGCCCAAGCGGCTGCAGGGCAAGCGCATCCTGCTCACGGCCGGTCCCACCTACGAGGCCATCGACCCGGTGCGCGGCATCACCAATCAGTCCTCCGGCAAGATGGGCTATGCCCTGGCCCAGGCCTG
>CAUVLK010000298.1:0-3837 GCA_963552635.1 uncultured Lautropia sp.
GAAGCATCTCTTGGGGGAAGGACAGAACTTTTCGTATTCGTGACATTCAGGCAAAAGTGGTTGCCTTGACTGGATACTCCGGTCATGCAGATCAGCCTGATCTTGTCAGCTGGGTATTCGATTATCACTTTCAGAATCCCAGATCAGTGCATAGGACTGTCTTCATCCAGCATGGAAATGATCAAAGCCGGACAGCGTTGAAGGAGGCGATTGTCAATGAAGCTCAGAAACTTGGAGATCAAATGACCGTAGAGATCCCTTCGCTTGAGGAAGGAATACGCTGGTATCCGCTTGAAGTGAAATCTTGATTGTGGAGAGATGAGTATGGACGCTTCCCGGCAGGCCCGTACGTCCGGCATGCTCAGCCGGCAAGGAACAGGTAACCTGCCAGAAGCACGGGGATGATCACCATCAGTACCATGATGATCCCCATTGCCTTGATCAGCCCGCCGGCATGTTTCGCCGGGATGTGCTTGATAAGGAAGCGTCTCTGATTGAAGAGCACCCCGAAGAAGAGCACATAGATCAGATAGTAGCGGAATGAATCCGGCGAGAAATCCAGCTTCTGGATGAGGTCGTCCATGGGGGCCAGGGTGCTTCGTGCGCGTTGCGCAAACACGGGGCGCCCATCATAGGCAAGGCAGCGGCAACCCCGGATGGGTTGTTGTACGGTTTGGACGGCCCTGTTCCTGTCTGGTCACGCCGTGTCGATGGACGGTTGGGTGCTTCTTTCAGCTCTCCTTCTTGCCCGCGGGCCTGTCGGACCGTTTTTCGGTGTCAGGCCAGCCCTGGGAACTACTGCTCCCCTGCCCCATCGGAAAGGCGCCGGGGAAGCCGCTGAACATGTTGCGGGCCTGTTGCTGCATCTGGTCCTGCATCTGGAAGAACAGGTTCTTGCTCTGTTCCAGGTAGTTGCTCATCATGCTCTGCATCATCGGCGCCTGACCCTGCATGAACTGGGTCCAGAGTTCGGCGCTGGGCACGCCCTGGCCTTCGTACAGGTTCCGTGACTGGGCCTGCATGCGGTTCTGCACTTCGATGAAGGTCTGCAGGGTCTTTTCCAGATAGGCACCCATCATGCCCTGCATGGCGTGGCCGTAGAAGCGGATCATCTGCGCCAGCATCTGCTCGGAAAACAGTGGTGCGCCGCCGGCTTCCTCATCCAGGATGATCTGCAGCAGGATGCTGCGGGTGAGGTTTTCCTGCGTCTTGGCGTCCTGCACCTGGAAGCTCTCGCCATCCAGGACCAGCTGCTTGATGTCGGCCAGCGTGATGTAGGCGCTGGTCTGCGTGTCGTAGAGCCGGCGGTTGGGGTATTTCTTGATCAGCCTGGTCGTGGGGGCCATCGGGTGCTCCACTGCTGGATGGGTTGTCGTCGTTTACGGCATGATACCTGCTTGGCCAGGGCGTCTGCCGGGGGTAAATCCGGTGGTTCCAGAAGCCATCAACACATGTGCAGGCCACCGTTGACGGAGAAGTCGGCACCGGTGGCGAAGCCGGCATCGTCGGAGGCCAGCCAGGCCACGATGGAGGCAATCTCGGCAGGTTCGCCCAGTCGGCGCACCGGGATGGTGGACACGATGCGATCCAGCACGTCCTGACGGATGGCCTTCACCATGTCGGTGGCGATGTAGCCGGGCGAGACGGTGTTGACGGTGATGCCCTTGCTGGCCACTTCCTGGGCCAGGGCCATGGTGAAGCCGTGCAGGCCGGCCTTGGCGGTGGAGTAGTTGGTCTGGCCGAACTGCCCTTTCTGGCCGTTGACCGAAGAGATGTTGATGATGCGTCCCCAGCCCTTTTCCAGCATGCCGTCGATGACCTGACGGGTGACGTTGAACATGGAGTTGAGGTTGGTGTCGATGACGGCACGCCAGTCCTCGACCGACATCTTGCGAAAGAGCCCGTCGCGGGTGATGCCGGCGTTGTTGACGACGATGTCGGGGTTGCCGAATTCGGCCTTGACCCGGTCGAAGGCCGCAACGGTGGAGTCCCAGTCGGCGACGTTGCCGACCGAGGCATGGAAGGTGTAGCCCTCTGCCTTCTGCTGGTCCAGCCAGGCGCGGGTGTCGCGGCTGGGGCCGGCCCCGGCAATGACGACATGCCCTTCCCGGGCCAGGCGTCTGCAGATGGCGGTTCCGATGCCGCCCATGCCGCCGGTCACGTAAGCGATGCGCTGTGCCATGATTCAGATCCTCTCCTTGACGTAACGGCCGGGTGCCGGCTCGATGGGGGGATACTGCGCGGAGCCGGGCGCGGTGGGGGCCGGTACGGCCTTGCCCTGGTAGCTTTCCAGCCACTGATACCAGTCGGGCCACCAGCTGCCGGCATGTTCCTTGCCCTGTGCCTGCCATTGCTCGGGTGTGAGACCGGCGATGTCGGGGCCGGTGGCGTAGCTGCGTTTCTGTTTGGCGGGCGGATTGACGACGCCAGCGATATGGCCGCTGGCGGCCAGCACGAAGCGGGGCTTGCCGCCCAGCGCCTGGGCGGATTCGTAGCCGCCTTGCCAGGGCACGATGTGGTCCTCGCGGGCGCACAGCACATAGGTGGGCACGTCGATACGCCGGAGGTCGATGGGTTCCCCCAGGCTCTGGAAGACGCCGGGCTGCGCCAGTTCGTTCTGCAGGTACAGATGGCGCAGGTAGGTGCAGAACATGGGGCCGGCCAGATTGGTGCTGTCCGAGTTCCAGTACAGCAGGTCAAAGGGCGGTGGGGTCTCGCCCTTCAGGTAGTTGCCCACCACATAGTTCCAGACCAGCTCGTTGGGCCGCAGGAAGTTGAAGGTGAGCGCCAGATCCCTGCCGGGCATGATGCCCCGCTGGCCGATGGTGCCTTCGCGCAGGGCCAGCTGCATCTCGTCGATGAAGATGCCCAGCACGCCCGGATGGGTGGAGTCCAGCAGCGTGGTGAGCAGCGTGAGCGAGGCAGCAGGTTTCTCGCCCTTGGCGGCCAGCGCAGCCAGTGCGGTGCACAGCAGTGTGCCGCCGATGCAGAAGCCCAGCAGGTTGATGGTCGGTTGACCGCTGATGGCCTGCACGACATGGATGGGATCGATGATGCCCTTCTGCAGATAGTCGTCCCAGCCCAGCGTGCAGTCCGGATCCTGGATGTTGCGCCACGAGACGACGAAGACGGTGTGGCCCTCGGCAACGGCATGGCCGATGAAGGAATTGCCCGGCTGCAGGTCCAGGATGTAGTACTTGTTGATGGCGGGCGGGATGATCAGCAGCGGCCGTTCACCGACCGAAGGCGTGCCGGGCTGGTACTGGATGAGCTGGACAAGCTCGTTCTGGTAGATGACGGTGCCCGGGGTCGTGCAGACGTTTCGGCCGACCTCGAAGGCATCGGCTGGCGTCTGCGAGATGCGGCCCTGCTGCAGGTCGTTCAGCAGGTTCTGGATGCCCTGGCGCAGGCTCTCCCCCTGGGTCTCGATCATCCGCTGCTGGGCATCCGGATTGGTGGCCAGGAAGTTGGCGGGCGAGACGGCGTCGATCCACTGCTGCACGGCAAAGCGCAGGCGATCCTGCGTGCGTTCATCGGATTGCACCAGGGCGGCAGAGCGCTGCAGGAATTCCGAATGGAAGCGGTACCAGGCCGCCTGCCAGCCGAAGAACGGCTGCTTCTGCCAGGCCTCGGCTGCAAAGCGCCGGTCGTTGCCCAGCTCGGGGGCAGCGCCCGACATCTGCTGATTCAGCTGGGTCTGGAAGCGCTGCATGAATTCGGCCTGCAAGGCGGACAACGCCTCGGGATCGATGTGCCAGGTTGGCGCGGCAGCCTGGGTGTCCGGGCGCCTGGCCTGGGGCGGTGGCGTCCCGGCACGAGTCTTCGTGCGCTTCCGGG
>CAUVLK010000299.1:0-3827 GCA_963552635.1 uncultured Lautropia sp.
TGGTGCTGGATGTGCTGCCGGGCGATGTGGCGCAGGTGATGCTGGGTCCGGATGCGGATCCGCAGGCGGTGCAGGCGCTGGCGGTGCAGCTGGGGCTGGATCGGCCGGCATGGGTGCGCTATGGGCAGTGGCTCCTGGGGCTGTTGCAGGGCGAGCTTTGCATGAGTCAGGCCTACGGAGTGCCGGTGGCGGGGCTGCTGGCCGAGCGGCTGGTGCTGACGGTGCCGCTGACGCTCCTGGCGATGGCGCTGGCCGGCGGCATGGCGCTGCTGGCCGGGGTGTATGCGGCGCTGCATCATCGTCGCTGGGGCGATGTCGGGCTGATGGCGCTGGCGCAGCTGGGCATGGCCACGCCCGGGTTCTGGCTGGGGATGCTGCTGATCGTGGTGTTCTCGGTGCAGCTGGGCTGGCTGCCGTCGGGGGGCTTCGAGGGCTGGGAGGCCGGGCTGTGGCAGGGGCTGCGCTTCCTGTGGCTGCCGGCACTGGCGCTGGCCTGTGTGCAGGGGGCCATTCTGGCGCGCTTCGTGCGCACGTCGATGCTGGAGGTGCAGGGTGAGCCCTTCGTGCGGACGGCGCGTGCCAAGGGGCTGTCGATGCGTCAGGTGCTGTGGGGGCACGTGTTTCGCAATGCCTCCATTCCGGTGCTGACGGTGGCGGGGATGCAGTTTGCAGAGCTGCTGGGGGGCGCGGTGGTGATCGAGAACGTGTTTTCGCTGCCGGGGCTGGGGCGATTGCTGTTCCAGAGCATTGCCAACCGTGATCTGCCGGTGGTGCGCAATGGGGTGCTGCTGCTGGTGGCAATGGTGGTGGTGATCAATTTCCTGGTCGATGTGCTGGCGGCGTGGATCGATCCGCGCCTGCGGGCGCGTGTGCGCTGAGCGGGCGGGCGGATGGTGCCGGTGAACAAGGATCTGAGGGCCAGTGTGCCCCGCCGGGATGGCGGGGCAGGGCACGCGGCGGAGTCTGTCGCAGGGCGCCTGCCGGAGGACCGTGGTGCGTGGCAAGAGGAAGGCATGCCGCAGCACGGGCATGTTGTTACGGAGGTGCGGGCGGCCGGTTTCTGGCGGCGGGCGCTGCGGCACCCGGGCTTTGTGGTCGGTGCGCTGCTGGTGCTGGCGCTGGTGCTGATGGCGGGGGTGTCGGCGTTCTGGACGCCTTACGGGCCGGAAGATCTGGACATGGAGGCGGTGCTGGAGTCGTCTTCGGCGGCGCACTGGCTGGGCACGGATGCCTTCGGGCGCGATGTGGCCTCGCTGCTGCTGCTGGGCGCGCAGGCTTCGCTGCTGGCCGGGGTGATTGCCGTGGGCATCGGGCTGGGGGCGGGGTTGCTGCTGGGGCTTCTGGCCGCAGCCTGGCCGGGGCGCGTGCAGGGGCTGATCATGCGCACGGCGGATTTCATGCTGGCATTTCCGGCGATCCTGACGGCGATCATGCTGACGGCGGTTTTCGGGGCCGGGCTGGGCAATGCCATCGTGGCAGTGGGCATCTACAACATTCCGTCCTTCGTGCGCATCACGCGCGCAGCCGCCGCCGGGGTGTGGTCACGCGAGTATGCGATGGCGGCGCGGGCCTGCGGGCTGGGGCCGTGGCAGATCACGTGGCGGCATGTGCTACCGAACATCCTTCCGCTCTTGCTGGTGCAGGCGACGGTGCGCTTTGCGGTGGCGATCCTGGCGGAGGCGGCGCTGTCGTTCCTGGGCTTCGGGGTGCAGCCGCCGCAGCCTTCCTGGGGGCGGATGCTGGCTGATGCGCAGTCGGTGCTGTTCGAGGCGCCGCTGCAGGCGCTGTGGCCGGGGCTGGCCATCATGCTGGCGGTGCTGGGGCTGAACCTGCTGGGGGACGGGCTGCGGGATCTGCTGGATCCGAAGCTGCGCCGACGTTGAGGGGCAAGGGATGAGGCTGGGGCTGACCAATCTGGCGTGGGATCCGTCTCGGGACGAGGCGGTGGCCGGGCTGCTGGCGCGGATGAGGGTGGATGCCATCGACGTGGCGCCCAGCAAGTATTTTGCGGATGTGGCGGCGGTGCGTGAGGCTGAGGTACGCCGGGTACGCGACTGGTGGGCGGATCAGGGCATCGAGATCACGGGCATGCAGTCGCTGCTGTATGGCACGCAGGGGCTGAACCTGTTCGGTCCGCCGGATGTTCAACAGCGAATGCTGGCGTATCTGACGGCGGTGTGCCGGGTGGGGGCCTGGCTGGGCGCGACGCGGCTGGTGTTCGGGTCGCCGGCCAATCGCAACCGGGCGGGGCTGACGGATGCCGAGGCATGGGCGCGGGCGCTGGATTTCTTCGGGCGGCTGGCAGAGGTGGCGGCCGCGGCAGGCGTGACGATCTGCCTGGAGGGCGTGCATCCGCACTACGGCGCGAACTTCATGACGGACACGGCGTCCAGCCTGCGCATGGCCCGGGCGCTGAACCATCCGTCCGTGGGCATCGTGCTGGACACGGCGGTGGCGCAGCTCAATGGCGAGGACATCGAGGCACTGCTGGCCGAGGGTGCGGCCTGGGTGCGGCACATCCACGCCAGCGAGAAGGACCTGGTGCCGCTGGGGCAGGCTGGCGGAGCGGTGCAGTCGGGGATGCTGCAAGGGCGAGTCACGGAGGCGGTCGATCATGCCGTCATGGGGGCGGCGATGCGCCGCTGGGTGCCGGACCGGGTGGTGTGCGTGGAGATTCTTGCAAGAGGGAATGATTTGCATTTTGCAAATATCGAGCAGTCGGTGGCATTTGCACGGCGGCATTACTGATCGGCAGTGCTAGTTAATAAGATTGATTATTGTTATTTAATGCGATATGGGTATTTGGAAGCCGCCAAGTCGTTGATTCTTGACGTTTCTCTGAAAGATTGGTGAAACGGGCGTGCTTATGGGTTAATATGCCCCCGTTCCTCTTTGGGGAGTAGCCTGCTTCCGCAATGGAAGTGCTTCCGTCAACAGACTCGGCTGTCGGCATATATGACGTGTTTTACAAAACGCGTCCTTGCATCGACGCTGTGGCGGAAGCGGCCCGGGATGTTTCCGGACAGGGGCGCTGACGCCATGCGTGGCGTGGTGGCAGCCCGTTCCGCACTTCCCGGCAGCCGGTCCACCTGGACCGGGCCTGGCGAGACCGACGAGCGACACGCCGTGCAGGCATCGGTCGGATGCGCGGCGTGTTGTGTCGTGCCGGCCGCAGGTAATCCCCTTCCCCATGAGTGCCCTTTCCATTGTTGCGCTTGGCATGGCCATGTCCACCGACGCTTTTGCGGCGGCGCTGGCCAGAGGCGCGTGCATGTCGCGACCCCGCCTGTCTCAGGCGCTGGGCATCGGCATCCTCTTTGGCGTGGTGGAGGCCACCACACCGCTGCTGGGCTGGCTGCTGGGCTCAGCGGCCTCGCGCTTCGTGGCCAGCATCGACCACTGGGTGGCTTTCGTGCTGCTGGCGGGGCTGGGCATGCACATGGTCTGGAAGTCGTTCCAGCCTCTGGAGCCTGAGTGCGGTGATCAGGCCGATGCACCGTACGATGCGGCGGTTCAGCTGGGGGCGGATGGCAGTGCCCTGCGGGCGGGGCGTCTGCTGCCGGCCGGCCTGCTGTCGATGGTGCTGACCAGCGTGGCGACCAGCATCGATGCGATGGCGGTGGGCGTGACGCTGGCCTTCGTGGACGTGCCCATTGGCCAGGTGGCGCTGGTGATTGGCCTGTGCACCACGATGATGGTGACGCTCGGCGTGATGCTGGGCCGGCTGCTGGGCACGCTGGTGGGCCGGCGCGCCGAGATGCTGGGCGGCATCGTGCTGATCGTGATCGGGACGGTGATCCTGTATGAGCACCTGGCCGAAGGGCCCG
>CAUVLK010000300.1:0-3824 GCA_963552635.1 uncultured Lautropia sp.
TAACCCGATACTACGTAACGGCAGCGCGCATCACACTGACACTTACTGTGGTGGATGGAAACCATTGACCGGGATGATGCGACAGACGTTCGACGATCCGATTCGGAAAACCGGGCTGACAAGGGGGCTGGAGGGAAGGACCGTGTCGCCGGCCATGAGACACGCCAGGAAGCACGGGCAGAGGGCATGTGCAGAGGGCATGTGCAGAGGGCACGCGCCGCGTTGAGGAGCCGTCCTTGGCGTCAAAAGCGGGGCATATCTGAAAATCTCATGATCGGACGGCTCGCTTCATCGTTTTTCGCATATGCAAGCGCCTAGAATCCGCGGCATGGATTGGTCCTATGTGCAGGAAATCATCCCGCGCTTTGTCCAGGCGGCACTGGTGACGCTGAGGCTCTCGGCCTGGGGCGTGAGCCTGTCGTTGCTGCTGGGCCTGGCCGTGGCGCTTGTCACCAGCTACCGGGTGCGTCCCTTCGACAGCCTGGCGCGGGCCTACATCGAGCTGTCGCGCAACACGCCGCTGCTCATCCAGCTCTTCTTTCTGTATTACGGACTGCCCAAGATCGGCATTCACTGGGATGGTTTCACCTGCGGGGTGATCGCGCTGACCTTCCTGGGCGGCAGCTACATGGCCGAGGCACTGCGTGCCGGCCTGCAGGCGGTGCCGCGTGGACAGGTGGAGTCGGCGCGCGCCATCGGGCTGAAGCGGGCCCAGGTGCTGTGGCATGTGGTGCTGCCGCAGGCACTGGCCATTGCGCTGCCGGCATTGACGGCCAACGCGCTCTTCCTGGTGAAGGAAACCTCGGTGATCAACGCGGTGTCGGTAGCCGAGCTGCTGTTCGTCACCAAGGACATCATCGGCACCGACTACATGACCAACGAGGCACTCTTCATGCTGCTGGTGTCGTACCTGGTGCTGCTGCTGCCGCTGTCGTGGCTGGCGGCATGGGTGGAGAAACGGATGCGGAGGGCGGAATATGGCGGCGCTTGAGGTGCTGCTCTCAGGGCAGAACGTGCCGCGACTGCTGCACGGGCTGTGGCTGACGCTCTACATCTCGGTGATCTCGGTGGCAGCCTCGGCGCTGCTGGGTACGGGGCTGGGTCTGCTGATGCGCAGCGGAAGTGCTGCGGTGCGTGCCGGTTGCCGCCTTTATCTGGAGACGATCCGGATCGTGCCGATCCTGGTGTGGCTGTTCGTGCTGTACTTCGGGCTGCCCACCTGGACGGGCTGGCATGTGGATGCCCTGTGGGTGTGTGTGGGCGTGTTCTCGCTGTGGGGAACGGCCGAGATGGGAGACCTGGTGCGCGGAGCGCTCTCGTCGCTACCGCCACATCAGCGCACGTCGGCACTGGCCCTGGGCCTCACGCGGGCTCAGGTGTTCCGGTACGTGGAGGCGCCGCAGGCGCTGCGCCGGGTGCTGCCGGGGGCCATCAACCTGTTCACGCGGATGGTCAAGACCACGTCGCTGGCGGCACTGATCAGCGTGATGGAAGTGGTGAAGGTGGGGCAACAGATCATCGAGCGTTCGCAGATGATCGAGCCGAAGGTGCCCATGGCCTCGTTCTGGATCTACGGGCTGATCTTCCTGCTGTATTTCCTGGTGTGCTGGCCGCTGTCATGGTGGGCAGCGCGACTGGAGCGACGCTGGGCGGCATGACAGGGTGAGGACGGACACAACGCACCGGGCGCCGCGGGTGGGACGCATGGCCGGTGCATGACGCGCAAGGTCAGGGTCCGGAGAACGTGAATCAAGGGGCGCAGGAACGGGACGGGAGAACGTGAAGGATGAGGCACGAGGAAGAAACGCATCGCACCACGCCGGGCGATGAGTCCGGTGAGGCACTGCTGACGCTGCGTGGTGTGCAAAAGCGCTATGGCGATGTCGTGGCGCTGCATGGCGTCGATCTGACGCTGCACCGGGGCGAGGTGGTGGTGATCCTGGGGCCGTCAGGCTGCGGCAAGAGCACGCTGCTGCGAACCATCAATGGCCTGGAACCGATCCAGGGCGGCGAGATCAGCATGGCGGGCGTGGGCGTGTTCGGCCGTGACGTGTCGTGGGATCAGGTGCGCCAGAAGGTGGGCATGGTGTTCCAGAGCTATGAACTCTTTGCCCACATGAACGTCATCGACAACATCCTGCTGGGGCCGCTGAAGGTGCAGAAGCGTGACCGTGCTGAAGCCGAGGCCGAGGCAGACCGGCTGCTGGAGCGGGTGGGGCTGCTGGCACGCAAGCAGGCCTGGCCGCGCGAGCTGTCGGGGGGTCAGAAGCAGCGCATCGCCATCGTGCGGGCACTGTGCATGAATCCGGAAGTGATCCTGCTGGACGAGATCACGGCAGCGCTGGATCCGGAGATGGTGCGCGAGGTGCTGGACGTGGTGCTGGAGCTGGCGCGCGAGGGCATGAGCATGATCATCGTCACCCACGAGATGGGCTTTGCCGAAAAGGTGGCAGATCGGATCGTGTTCATGGACCAGGGGCGGATCATCGAGGAAGGAGCACCCGCCAAATTCTTTGCCCGGCCGCAGACCGAACGGGCTCGGGTGTTCCTGAACGGGCTGGACTATTGAGGAAGACAAGGCCGACGCCGAAGGCAGATGGCTGACGGTGTGTGGCGTGCTGAGTGCGGGTGTGCGGCGTGTGGCGATCTGACGTTCGACACTCTGGCGATGTTCTGGCTCTGAAAGGGGCATGGACGATGGATGTTGTGGGGCACGGGCGGACAGCGTCGTGCCTCAAGTTTGAGTAGCAAGGGCGGTCTGAACCGTGCTGCGAGTCTGAGTGGTAAGTATCCGAAACAACCTGGAAAGGAAAGACATCATGAATTTTGCATTCAAGCCGGTACTGATGGCCGCCCTGCTGGCGGCCGGTGTGGTGAGTGGCAGCCATGCGATGGCGGCTGATGACGGGCTGGCACGGATCAAGGCCAGCGACCGTATCCGCATTGGCGTGTTCGGCGACAAGCCGCCCTTTGGCTACATCGACAGCGAAGGCAAGAGCCAGGGCTTCGACGTGGAGATTGCCAAGGACTTTGCCAAGGATCTGCTGGGCAGCCCCGACAAGGTGGAATACGTGATCACCGAGGCGGCCAACCGGGTCGAGTACCTGAAATCCGGCAAGGTGGACATCATTCTGGCCAACTTCACGCAGACGAAGGAACGTGCCCGCGTGGTGGATTTCGCCGCGCCCTACATGAAAGTGTCGCTGGGTGTGGTTTCGCCCACCAAGGCGCCCATCAAGTCGGTGGATGAGCTGGAGGGCAAGACGCTGCTGGTGAACAAGGGCACCACGGCTGATGCGTATTTCAGCAAGAAGTACCCGGATATTTCGCTGCTGAAATATGACCAGAACACTGAGACCTTCGATGCGCTGAAGGACGGTCGTGGTGCAGCGCTGGCGCACGACAACGCACTGCTGTGGGCGTGGGCCAAGGAAAATCCGGGCTATGAAGTCGCCATCGGCCAGCTGGGTGAGCCGGAATTCATCGCTCCGGCGGTGAAGAAAGGTGATGACGCCCTGCGCGCCTGGATCGACCAGGAGGTGGCCAAGCTCAAGCAGGACGGCCGCCTGAAAGCCGCCTACGAGAAGACCCTGCGCCCGGTCTACGGCGACAAGGTCCCGGCTGAGCAGCTGCTGGCGGAGTGAGTCAGCAATCGCGCTTCCGGAAGAGGCGCAATTGATGGGATGAACTGCCCGTGATGCCATGGCGCGGGCAGTTCATGCGTTCTGCGGTGTGGTCAGGCCTCTCTGGCAGACAAGCCCTTGAATCTTCAGGGCTGAGGATCAGCCGGCGGCGTGAGGCTGGCACGGATGGCGGCCAATCCG
>CAUVLK010000301.1:0-3809 GCA_963552635.1 uncultured Lautropia sp.
TGTTTCAGGACGGCTTCGCTGGAGAGCCCCCCCGTGACCTCCGAGAATCTCTGACGAGGAATCCATGATGAACATCCCTTTCCTGGCGGCAGCCCTGCTGCTGACTGTGGCCTTTCTGGCGCATCTGCTGGTCGGAACACGCGAGACCCTGAGTCTCTCCCCTGCCGAGGAGGAGCGAACCGAACAGAAGGGACGGAACTGGATACAGGCGCTATGCGCGTTCCAGCTGGTCAGTGTGGATCTGCTGCTGCTGGCGATCGTCGCCTATCTGCTTGCGGCGACGCAGATACTGGAAGCCAGGCGCGAGATCGCCTGTTTCATGGCGGCCTATCTGGGCATGTGGGGCGTGGCCTGGCTGGTGCAGCTCAGGGCGGTCGGTGCAGGCAGCAAGAACTACTATTTGCTGGGCCAATGGATCCTGTTCTTCCTATGCGCTGCCCTGATGGCATGGGGCGCGCAGCAGGTCTGACGTCGGCAGGAGACTCAAGGGGCGTCCGCGGGGCCGAAGATGGGTCGCGGAAAATCCAAAGGCATCATCAGGCCAGCTCCTCCAGCCGGCCTGCGCCACGCTTCCGGACCCCGGAAGACGCCTCACTCCCCGGCGAGGGCTGCTGCCTTGGCGCCGTAGCGGCGCTCGACGTAGTTCTCGACGATGGCCTGGAACTCTTCGGCGATGTGGTCGCCCTTCAGGGTCACGGTGCGCTCGCCGTCGATGTAGACCGGCGCCACCGGGGACTCGTCGGCACCCGGCAGCGAGATGCCGATGTCGGCGTGCTTGGACTCGCCCGGGCCATTGACGATGCAGCCCATGACGGCCACGTTCATGTTTTCCACACCCGGGTACCGCGTGCTCCAGACCGGCATCTGCTCGCGCAGGTAGCGCTGGATGCGGTCGGCCAGTTCCTGGAAGAAGGTGCTGCTGGTGCGGCCGCAGCCCGGGCAGGCCACCACCATGGGGGCGAACGAGCGCAAGCCCAGCGACTGCAGGATCTCCTGTGCGACCACCACTTCCTTGCTGCGGTCGCCGCCCGGCTCGGGCGTGAGCGAGATGCGGATGGTGTCGCCGATGCCCTGCTGCAGCAGCAGCGACAGTGCGGCGGAAGACGCCACGATGCCCTTGCTGCCCATGCCGGCCTCGGTCAGACCGACGTGCAGCGGGTAGTCGCAGCGGCGGGCCAGTTCGGTATAGACGGCCACCACGTCCTGCACGTTGGAGACCTTGGCCGACAGCACGATGGCGTCGCCGGGAAGGCCGATGCGTTCGGCTTCCTGGGCACTTTCGATGGCGGAGGTGACAAGCGCCTCGCGCATGACGGCCTGGGCGTCCCAGGGCTGGGCGCGGGCCGAGTTGGCGTCCATCAGGCGCGCCAGCACGGACTGGTCAAGCGACCCCCAGTTGACGCCGATGCGCACCGGTTTGCCGTGACGGCAGGCGGCCTCGACCATGGCGCGGTAGTTGTCGTCGCGCTTGGCGCTGCTGCCCACGTTGCCCGGGTTGATGCGGTACTTGGACAGTGCCTCGGCGCACTCGGGGAAGTCGTGCAGCAGCTTGTGGCCGTTGTAGTGGAAGTCACCCACCAGCGGCACCTTGCAGCCCATGCGATCGAGCTGTTCGCGGATGGCGGGGACTTCGGCCGCAGCGGCCGGGGTGTTGACGGTGATGCGGACCAGCTCGGAGCCGGCCTTGGCCAGCGCGCGGGTCTGGATGGCCGTGGCGATGGCCTCGGCGGTGTCGGTGTTGGTCATCGACTGCACGACCACCGGCCCGTCGCTGCCGATCAGGACCTGGTTGTCATCCCAGCGCACCACCACCTGGCGGGTGCGGCGACGCTGTCCGGGGCCTACCGGCATGGGATCGGGATGGGTGGTCGAGGGCCTTTCTTCGCCTGCGTGTGCAGTCATCTTCCAGTCTGGGTAGCTTCACTCCGAACCTGCCGCACCGGCGGCAGGTGCCTGCTCTGCGGGCGCCCAGCTCCAGGTGACCGATTCGGTGACCTTGCCGGGGGCGCGACGCACAGAAGGCGATGATTCTACCGGCTTGTCGGCCGACATGAAGCCATCAAGCCACTGGCGGGGCTGCCAGCGCCCGCTGTCGGTGCTGCCATACCAGACACCCAGGGCTACCACGGCCGCCAGGCTGGCCATGCCCCAGAACCAGCGGCTGGCGCGGCTGCGGTTGGCAGGCTCGTACTCGGCGCCCATGTCGGCCTGAAGCGCCGCCTCGGAATAGCGAAGCCGCACGGTAAGCGGTGCCGGCTCGGCATGACCGCCGATGGTGGCCAGAAGTGGCGAAGCATCCATCTCGAGCACGGCGGCGTAGTTGCGCAGCGCCGCGCGCACGAAGGCGCGGCCGGGCAACTGGTCGAAATGGCCTTCTTCCAGGGCCGCAATCTGCCGCACCTGGAACTTGGTCAGACGGGCCACGTCCAGCCGGCTCCAGCGGCGCGCCTCGCGGGCGGCCTGCAGATCGGCGGGAAGGGTGACACGAGGCAGACCAGCGCGCTCGGGCGCCGGCACGTCGATCCTCGGCTCGGCCGACATGTCACTGTCCGTTCTCGGGATCATGCGGGCCATTGCTGGACGGTGCCCCGCCCTGGTAGGTCTGCGGCTCGTTGTCGCGACTCTGCTGCCCCAGTCGCGCTGCCTCGGGCGACTGCGGGTAGCGCCGGCGCAGCTGATCGATCAGCTGGTGGGCATAGGCCGTGTTGTTGCCCAGACGGGCCACCCGAATGCCCTGCCACAGCGTCTCGGCCGTGGGCTGGTAGGTGGCCAGCAGGCGGTCGGAATAGAACTTGGCGCGATCGTAGGTGCCGCGCTTCAGGTACAGCTCGGCCAGGTTGTACATGGCCACGGCGTTGGACGGATCCACCTTGAACGCGCGCAGCAGATAGCCCTCGGCGCCGCTCTCGTCGCCCATCTGCATCAGGCAGATGCCGGCGTTGTGCAGCGGCTTGGCGGGCGTGGTGTAGGCGTGATCGGCAGCCGCCACGTCGAAGTAGCGGATGGACTCACGCTGACGGCCCGTCTGGCACAGGTACCAGCCGTAGTTGTTGTTCAGCTCGGGATCCTTCGGCGACAGCTTCAGGCCCTGACGGAAGTTGGCATCAGCCTTCTCGGGATCGTTCATGGCCGCATAGACCAGACCGCGCATGCCATGCGCCGCTGCGTAGTCGGGATCGATCCGGATGGCCTGGTCGATTTCCTGCAGCGCCAGCGGCATGTTGCCGCCCTGGTAGTGGTTGACGGCCAGTTCCAGTCGGATGCGGGCGCGACGGCGCTTCTCTTCGGCCGGCGAGACCTGGCTGCTGACCGAGGAGACGCCATCGGTCGCCGTTCCGCCGGCAGGACGGCCGCCGCCCTTGTTGTCGACGGTCTCGGTGGTGACGCATCCGGCCAGACCCAGGCCCAGAGCCAGCACCAGGGCCACCTTGCGACCCGCCAGGGAACGTCGAACGCGCATCGTGGTCATCGTGCGGGCGGCTGCCATGCCCGTTCCGGCCAGGTTGTCGGTTCCGATCGATTGTGCTTGTTGCTTCATGGTCCTATCCGAGAAAAATTTCGTTGCGTCCTGCCGTTGCACCCTGCGCGCCTGACTCGGGTCCTGAAGCCGGCCCGCGCGTGACGCCCGACCCGGACCTTCAGGCTCCTGCCCGACAGCCTGCCCGGACCCGAGCCGCAGTCACGAGCCCGCTCAGGCCCGTGCCGGCTGCCCGTTTCCGGCCGGTCGGCCGCCCTGACGCGCTGCGGGCCGGTGGAACTGCACCGTGCGCTCGCGCAGCCGCGTGCGGTCGACCACCTCGCCTGCCAGC
>CAUVLK010000302.1:0-3800 GCA_963552635.1 uncultured Lautropia sp.
GCACGCGGCGCGACCGCCTATGTCACGCTCGAACCCTGTGCGCATCATGGCCGGACCGGGCCCTGTGCCGACCGTCTGGTCGAGGCCGGGGTGGCGCGCGTGGTGGCGGCCATGGAAGACCCCAACCCGCTGGTCAACGGGCAGGGTCTGGGCCGGCTGCGGGCAGCCGGCATCGATGTTCGCTGCGGGCTGCTGGAAGAAGAGGCCCGGGCGCTGAACGAGGGGTTCATCTCGCGGATGCAGCGGGGCAGGCCCTGGGTACGCCTGAAGGCGGCCACCTCGCTGGATGGTTTCATTGCCTTGCCGGATGGCGAAAGCCAGTGGATCACGGGTGAGGCGGCGCGCACCGACGGCCATGCCTGGCGGGCGCGGGCCAGCGCCATCCTCACGGGCAGCGGTACCGTGCTGGCCGACAACCCCGCGCTGACGGTGCGCCACGTGGCGACGGAGCGCCAACCGGTGCGCGTGCTGGTGGATGCCCGGTTGCAGGTCAGCGAGCACGCCGCCATCTTCGGCCCGGGCGAGACCTGGGTGGCCCACGCCGTGCCGCCCGATTGGCCTGACGATGGTCACCGCCAGCGGCTGCTGGATCGTGGCGTGCGACTGCTGTACCTGCCGGCGGCGGATGGCCGGCATGTTGATCTGCCGGCGCTCATGCACGCCATGGGTGAGGCCGGCTTCAACGAGGTGCACGTGGAGGCCGGTGCGGGACTGAATGCGGCGCTGATCCAGGCGGGCTGCGTGGACGAGCTGCTGCTGTACGTGGCGCCCGCGTTGCTGGGGCAGGGGCTGCCTGCCTTTGCACTGCCGGCCGTTCCGGGCCTGGATGACCGCATCCGGCTGGCGTGGCGGGAGGCCACGCCGGTGGGGGATGATCTGCGTCTGCGCCTTCGGGTGCTGACCGAGGCCCAGGACGAATCGCCTGCCTCGTCCGGCGCAAATGGGGCAATCCGTGCTTCATGACACATCATCGGTGCATGATGCGCCGTCACCGCAGCAAGGATATTGATCCCGGGGCAGGGCGCGGCGACGCTTTTCTCTTTATCATCCTCTTATTCAGGCTGCGGACGATGTCCGTCAGCCTTTCCTTTCCAAGCGCAGGAAGCAGACCATGTTCACAGGTATCGTCGCCGCCATCGGCAGCATCCGCCAGGTATCCCCGCTGGGAGAGGATGGCGTCAGGCTGGATGTCGCCGCCGGAGAGCTGGACATGTCGGATGTTGCCATTGGTGATTCCATTGCCATCCAGGGCGCCTGCATGACGGTGGTCGAAAAGACGGCCGACGGCTTTGCCGTGGATGTGTCGGCCGAGAGTCTGCGCCGCACCACCGGCCTGGCCGGTACGGGGCCGGTCAATCTGGAGAAGGCCATGCGCCTGTCGGACCGGGTGGGAGGTCATCTGGTGTCGGGGCATGTGGATGGTCTGGGGGTGGTGCGCCGCTTCGAGCCGGTGGGCGAGAGCCACCTGCTGGAGATCCTGGCACCGCAGGCCCTGGCCGGTTTTCTTGTCTACAAGGGCTCCATCACCGTCGATGGCGTGAGCCTGACCGTCAACCACGTGGAAGACCTGCCGCTGGCCAAGGCCGTGGACCCGGCTTGGCCGGAGGCGGCCCGCGCCGTGCTGGCAGGGCGCGGCCCTTCGGTTGCCTCGGCGGGTGCCCCGGGCACGGCGACCGGCGCCCACGGTGGTGCACATGCCGAGTCGGAACCCTGGTGCTGCGCCTTCCAGATCAACCTGATCCCGCACACGGTGGCGCAGACCACGCTCAAGCGCCTGACTCCCGGCAGACTGGTCAACCTGGAAATCGACACGGTGGCTCGCTACCTGGCACGGATGCAGGAGGTGGCTGGCAAGCTGCCCGCACAGAATTGAGGAAAAAGCGCACACGCGCAGGAGATACACGTGACCAAGAACGAGATGCTGTCGTCCGTGGCAAGCACCGCCGAGATCCTGGCGGACTTCCGTGCGGGCAAGATGGTCATCCTGATCGATGACGAGGACCGCGAGAACGAAGGCGACCTGCTGATCGCGGCCGACTTCGTCACCCCCGAGGCGATCAACTTCATGGCCCGCCATGCGCGGGGCCTGGTCTGTCTGACGCTGACCGAAGAGCGTTGCCGCCGGCTGCGGCTGCCGCTGATGACGGCCGTCAACGGCACCAAGATGAGCACCAACTTCACGATGTCCATCGAGGCGGCCGAAGGCGTGACCACCGGCATCTCGGCGGCTGACCGGGCGCGCACCATCCAGGCCGCCGTGGCCGCGGACGCCAAGCCCTCCGACATCGTGCAGCCTGGCCACGTCTTCCCCGTCATGGCGCGCCCCGGTGGCGTGCTGACACGTGCTGGCCATACCGAAGCCGGCTGCGACCTGGGGGCACTGACGGGCCTCACGCCTTCCGCCGTGATCTGCGAGATCATGAAGGAAGACGGCACCATGGCGCGCCTGCCGGACCTGATCGAGTTCGCCCGCGAGCATGGCCTGAAGATCGGCACCATTGCCGACCTGATCGCCTATCGCAGCGCCCATGAATCCATGATCGAGCGCATCGGCCAGCACAAGGTGCAGACCGTGGTGGGTGAGCTGGACCTGATCGCCTACCGCGACAAGACCGTGGGCCAGCCGCATCTGGCGCTGGTCGTGGGCAAGCCGCAGCCCGATCGCGAGGCCTGGGTGCGCGTGCACGAGCCGCTCTCGCCGCTGGATCTGCTGGGGGTGGCCAGCCGCCATGCCTGGCCGCTGGATCCGGCGCTTCAGGCCATCAAGGACCACGGCAACGGCGTGCTGCTGATGCTCAACTGTGCCCCCGACGCCGAGACGGTCACCGACCAGATCGAGCAATGGGCCAATCCCGAGCCGGGTGCCGGCCGCGCCGGCAGCGCCAACGACTCGCGCACGTTGCGCAGTTACGGCATCGGCGCCCAGATCCTGCGGGACCTGGGGGTGGGGCGCATGAAACTGTTGACACGCGAGCGCCGGATGCCGAGCATGGCGGGCTTCAACCTGGAAGTGACCGGCTATCTGGAAGCGGACGCCGATGGCCGTCCGGCCGGATCAAACTGACATAGACCAACGCATACAGCGGAGAAACATACATGAGCGTCGATCAAATCAAGGGATCGGAGAACGGTCAGGGCCTGCGCATCGGCATCGTGCAGGCGCGCTTCAACGAGGAATTCGGCAAGGAATCGCTGGAAGCCTGCCTGGCTGAGCTGAAGAAGCTGGGCGTGGCCGAAAGCGACATCCTGGTCTGCAGCGTGCCGGGCGCCCTGGAGGTGCCGCTGGTGCTGCTGCAGCTGGGCAACTCGGGCGAATACGATGCCCTGATCGCCATCGGCACCATCATCAAGGGTGAAACCTACCACTTCGAGGTCGTCTGCAACGAGAGCGCAGCGGGCGTGAGCCGCGTCAGCCTGGAGCTGGGCATCCCCGTGGCCAACGCCATCCTCACCACCTACAACGAAGAGCAGGCCCGCCAGCGCACCGCCGAGAAAGGTGCCGAGGCTGCCCGGGTGGCCATCGAGATGGTTCGCCTGGGCGAGTCGCTGGACGCACTGCACGGTGATGACGGCGACGACGAGGAGTGAGCAGCATGCAGGGACGTTCTCCGGCCGCCGCCGCAGGCAATCGCACACGCAGCGCGCGGCGGCGCTCGCGGGAATTCGCCATGCAGGGCATCTACCAGTGGCTGCTGTCGGCTGAGGACATCGGTGCCATCCAGGCCCACATCGAGACCAGCCCCGGTTTCGACAAGGCCGATCGCAGCCACTTCGACACCCTGCTCAAGGGGACCATCAGC
>CAUVLK010000303.1:0-3790 GCA_963552635.1 uncultured Lautropia sp.
CGTTCACCTTCATCGCCACGGCCGAGACCATCAGCCTGCTGGGCGCCACACCGGTCTTCGTCGACATCGACCCCGACACCTGCAACCTGGACGCCAGCCTGCTGGAAGCGGCCATCACGCCGCGCACCCGCGCCATCATCCCGGTCAGCCTGTACGGCCAGTGCGCCGACATGGAAGCCATCAACGCCATTGCTGCCCGCCATGGCCTGCCGGTCATCGAGGACGGCGCCCAGAGCTTTGGTGCCACCCGTCACGGCAAGCGCTCGGGCGGCCTGTCCACCATCGGCTGCACCAGCTTCTTCCCCAGCAAGCCGCTGGGCTGCTACGGTGACGGCGGCGCCTGCTTCACCAACGACGACGAGCTGGGCCGCAAGATGTCCCAGATCCGCCTGCATGGCCAGTCCAAGCGCTACGTGCACTCGGCCATCGGCGTCAACGGCCGCCTGGACACCCTGCAGGCCGCCGTGCTGCTGGTCAAGCTTGATCACTTCGACGAGGACGTGAAGCTGCGCGCCGAAGCCGGCGCCCGCTATGCCCGCCTGCTGGCCAACGCCGCCCACCCGCAGATCCGCCCCGTGACGGTGGCCGAGGGCAACACCAGCGTCTACGCCCAGTACACCGTGCGCGTGCCCAACCGTGCCCAGGTCATCGAGGTGCTCAAGGCCAATGGCGTGCCCACTGCCGTGCACTATCCCATGTGCCTGCACAAGCAGCCGGTCTATGCCGGCACGCCGCTGGCCGCCCAGAGCTTCCCGCACGCCGAGAAGGCCGCCGACGAAGTGCTGAGCCTGCCCATGTACCCGGACATCGACCACGCGCTGCAGGCCCAGATCATCGATCACCTGGTAGCCGCCGTCGAAAGCACGCTCTGATCCTGCCGTGAGCGAGTCCATCCCCAGCTCCGCCCCGGACGCGGACAACCATTCCGCGTCCCCGGCGCCCACCGCGCCGGCCAATCCGCCGGCCGCACCGCGCCAGTCCTCCTACATCCGCACCGTCCTGAAGGTGCTGACCGGCAGCGCGGCCGCCCAGGCCATCCCGCTGCTGGTCATGCTGCTACTGGCCCGCCTGGTCAGCGTCGAGGCGCTGGGGGTCTATGCCATCTGGCAGGCCGTCATCTACATCGCCATCGTGCCGGCCACGGCCCGCATGGAAATCCTGCTGGTGGCACTGCCGCTGGCCAGCGACCGGCGCAAGGCCTTCCGCATCGGACTGTTCAGCAGCATCGGCGTGGGCCTGCTGCTGTCACTGGTGGCGGTGCTGGCACACGGCTTCATCGAGCAGCGCCTGCCCGGCTGGCCCCTCTCGGCCTCGGTCCTGGTGGGGCTGGGTACCTGGGCGCTGGCCATGCAGACGCTGTGGCTGGCCATGGCCGTCACCTCGGGCGCCTTTGGCGTGGTCAACCGCATCCGCATCACCTCGGCCGGCCTCACGGCGCTGCTGCAGGTGGTGCTGGTCCTGTTCTGGCCCAACGGCATGATGCTGATGCTGGGCTTCGTCATCGGTACCAGCATGGGCAGCTGGGCCGCCTGGCTGGGCCTGAAGGAATTCCTGCTGGCACACGACCTGCCCGATCCAAGCGGCCGCCACAAGCCCTGCCAGACCTACGGCGAGCTGATGCGCACCCACGGCAAGACGCCGATGATCGCCCTGCCCGCCGCCCTCATCAACACGGTGGCCCAGCAGATCCCGCTGCTGCTCACCGGCACCCGCTTCGGCGAGCACGCCGCCGGCCTGCTGGGCACGGCATGGCGCACCATCTCGGCGCCCATGTCCATCATCTCCAACTCGGCCCAGGACGTCTTCAAGAACAAGGCCGCCGAGGAATTCAACCGCACCGGCCAGTGCCGGGCCGCCTACAAGCAGACCCTGCGGCTGCTGGCCTTCCTGGGCATCTTCCCGTCGGCCGTGCTGCTGTTCTGGGGGCCACCGCTGTTTGCCCTGGTCTTTGGCGAGAACTTCCGCGCCGCCGGCGAGATCGCCCAGGTCTTCGCGCCGCTGCTGTTCATCCGCTTCTTTGCCAGCCCGCTGGGCTACACGCTGCTCATCACCCGGCAGGCCAAGCTGGACCTGTACTGGCAGATCGGGCTGCTGGCCGTGAGCCTGGCCGCCTTCACCCTGCCCCAGGAAGCGATGACGGCCATCAAGTGGTTCTCTGCGGGATATACCGCACTCTATGTGGTATATCTGCTACTACAATGGCGTGCGGCTGGGGGCCAAGGCAATCGCCATACCCCACCCAGCGCCTGATCGAGCCTCTTGCCCCGCCGCCCTGGCCGGGCAACGAACCGGAACGGCCCAAGGAACCCACATGGCGGCTCACCTTCTCAAGAAAACACGGTCGCACAAACCGACCCTCTTCGACACCTTCGGCTACGGCAGTCGGCCCCAGCGCCCCTCGTCGTTCAGCACGATGCTGGTCAGTGCGGCCTTCTTCTTCCATTTCGGCCTGTTGCCCATCCTGTGGAACGTGGCCACCAGCGTGCCCAGCATCGTCTGGACCGGCACCTCGACCGGTCTGCTCTGCCTGGCCGCCTTGGCCGCGCGACACAGCAGCATCACCAGCCGCAAGGTCTCCATCTGCACCATCACGTTCCTGTTTGCCTATCCCATCTTTGGCTGGATCAGCTACAAGGCATGGGGCCAGTACAGCGGCGAACGCGAGACCATGCTGCTGCAGACACTGCCCATCATGCTGCTGGGCCTGGCGCTCTATCTGACCGGCGCAGCCGCCCGCAGCCACCGCATCTACCGGACGATCTGGATGACGTGGTTGCTGATGGCGTGCTATGTCCTGCTCAACGCCAAGAACTTCTCCGTCGAGAACCTCTATCAGACGGCCACCGAGACCGGCAACAAGCTCACCTATCAGCAGCTGGGTGACTCGTTCGCCATCTGCAGCACCATCCTGGCTGCCCGCATTCGCCAGGCACCGCAGCGCTGGCTCTTCATTGCGGCCGCCATCGGCCTCATGTTCATCATCCCGTCCCGCAGTGCCGCCTTCTTCGGCACGGCCTCGCTGCTCACCGTCATCGTGCTGTTCGGCGGCTTCTTCACGCGCGTGGTGGTGATCGGCCTGGTGGTGGCCATTGGCCTGGGCTACGAGACCGGGCTGTTCGCCCAGCTGTTCGAGGGCACGCGCTTCCAGATCGCGTTCACCCCCGGCAGCGAAGACGGTTCCTGGAGCACCCGCCAGGAAATCATGAATCACGGCATGAACGTGCTCACCAGCCGGCCATTCACTGGTGAATGGGCGTTCCAGCTTGGCGAGATGAAGTTCGCCGGCCTCTACATCCACAACATCCTGGACATCTGGGCACAGACGGGCCTGATCTCCTTCCTGCTGTTCCTGGCCATCTGGGGCGCCCTGCTGGTCGCACTGATGACCGGTTTCGAGCGCTGGCCGCGCATCGCCAAGGAAACCGCTCCCCTGCTGGTCTTCGTCGTCCTGTCCTGGTGTCTGGCGCGAAACGTCACCTTCGTGGCGCTGTTCTTCTGCGTGGGCTTTGCCTCCGCAGCCCTGGAACAGGCGCGTTTTGGTCAGGTCGTCCGCCGTCACCGTGCCGACCAGCTCAACACGCAGTTCAACACGCAGTTCTCGCCCGACTCGCAGTTTGTGCACAGCCAGTTCGCCCCCAACCAGTTCGCAAACTCCCAGTTCGCGCCCCAGACGCAGCTTTCACCCGACACTCGGTTTGTGCGCAGGCATCAATACCAGGATCATCCCAAGTACCAGGATCACACCAAGTTCTTCCCTCCTGGCTCTTCTTCCTGACGGCAACCTCTCCGG
>CAUVLK010000304.1:0-3782 GCA_963552635.1 uncultured Lautropia sp.
CCTGTGCACGCCGCGAGGGAGCCAGGGCCATGGTGGGGTGCACTGTGGCCGTTCCTTCGCCGCCTGCGAGCGGGTTCTCGTTGGTATCGGCCGTGATCTCCTTCGCGACCGCGGCTGTGTCGGCAGATGTGCCTTGTGCCTCGGTCGGATCGCTCACGTCCTGGGTGGCGGATTCATCCAGTCCCATCTGACGAGCCAGCTGCTGCAGTTCGGTCTCGCTGACCGGAGAGGTCTCCATCTGTACCTGGGCACCCTGGCGTACCTGATCAGCCAGTGCATCATCCGAGGACGATGCGCTAGAAGATTTGTTGGGTACATCAGCGGCCGCCAGCCCTTCCGGTTTGCTGCTGCCTGTGGATGCCTGGCTGTCGACGGCTTTCGCCGCCTGTGCAGAAGCAGAACCCGCTGCTGCAGCATCGGATGCGGCAGTCGTCTGGTTGGCCGTGGCCGTGGCTGCGGCAGCCGTGCTGTCGGCATCCACCTTATCACCCGGGGCGCTGGTCGACCCGGATTCCGAAGCTGCCGTCCGGGTGGCTGCCTGTGTGGCCGACGGGGCGGCAGGACGGGCTTCCTCTGCACGGGCAGACGACGGACGTGCCTCAGTGGTCGATGCGCTGCGTGCCGACGCGTTGTCGGCATCGCGGTTGCGAGCCGTCGTGGCACGTTCCGCCTGGCGCGAAGCCTTGGTCACGCGCTCGGCCTGGTGCATCTCGTCGGTCTGGCGGGAACGCTGGGGTTCGGCAGCAGGGCGCTGCATGACCTGCGCGTTGCCGTGCATATCCTCGGCACGCGGCCGCTCGCGCTGGCGTTCCTTCTCCAGGCGCTGATGCTCGGCACGTCGTTCGGCCATGCGCTTCGTCATCTCCTCGAAGCCACCAGGTCGGATGTCGGCCATCAGCGTCCGGAAGGACAGCGACGATGCGGCATCCCGGCCCGCCTTGGCGGGCGTCCTGGATGCGCTCAGTTGTTCCAGCACCGACTTTCCGGAGGAAACCGGCGAGCGGGTGCCCAGAGAGGATTCGGTCTTCATGCGATGTAGAGCTCTTCCTGATCCAGCGGAACCGGAATACGGGGTGTGCCGATGTCCGGAAGGCTGGACTGGTTCAGATAACGGATGGCGGCCTGTTCGTCGGCTTCCAGACGTTCACGGCGCGAGGCGGCCGTGGCCTGTTGCTCGGCGCGCTGCTTCAGGATGGTTTCCACCGCCTTCAGACGCTTCTGGCAATCCAGAAGTGCGAGACGCTTCAGTTCGGCACGCCGTACGGCCTGCTCGATGAAGCGTTCCTGCTGCTTGACGGCACTGTCGATGCGGCCAGCCAGGTGCGTGTCCAGTTGCAGCGACGTGGCGGAATGACTCTTGCCGTTCGTCTCGCGGCGACGGTCCTGCAGCGTGCTGCGATAGCTTTCCAGTGTGGCCAGCGTATTGCGCAGCGACGACAGTTCCTTCTGTGCGTGTGCCATGGCGGCTGCGGCTTCGTCACGCAGGCGCTGATAGTTCTCGACGGCCAGTTCCAGGGCGGGTTTCATGCAGATTCGGTTTCAGTTGTTCTGTTCGGGGAAGAGGCCAGCAGATCGCGCATCGCGTTCACGGATGCCTGCAGGCTGCTCGGATCGTGCACCTCCTGGCACAGGAACGCCTCGATCATGGGCATCAGTTCGATGGCCCGGTCAATGCGTGCGTCACTGCCCTCGGTATAGGCGCCAATGGTGATCAGCTCGCGGCTGCGCCGGTAGGCCGACCACAGGGATTTCAGTTGCCGGGCCAGCTGCTGCTGCTCGGCGGGGGTTACGGCCGACATCACCCGCGAAATCGATTTCTCGATGTCGATGGCCGGGTAATGGCCGGCATCGGCCAGCTCCCGGGAAAGCACGATATGTCCGTCCAGGAAGGAACGGCTCGAATCGGCTACCGGGTCGTTCTGATCGTCGCCTTCGGCCAGCACGGTGTAGAAGGCAGTGATCGAGCCCTGGCCGCGTGCGCCCATGCCGGTGCGTTCCAGCAGTGCCGGCAGGCGGGCGAACACCGAGGGCGGATAGCCCTTGGTGGCCGGGGATTCGCCGATGGACAACGCAATTTCCCGCGCCGCCATGGCGTAGCGGGTCAGCGAGTCCATCAGCAGCAAAACGTTCATGTCCTGGTCGCGGAAGTACTCGGCAATGGCGGTGGCGTAGTGCGCCCCCTGCATCCGTGCAATCGGCGGCAGATCGGAAGGGGCGGCCACGATCACGGCCCGATGGCGATCCTCTTCGCCCAGGATGTCTTCCAGGAATTCCTTGATCTCGCGCCCGCGCTCGCCCACCAGACCCACCACGATCACGTCGGCATCGGTGTAGCGGGCCATCATGCCCAGCAGCACGCTCTTGCCCAGACCGGCGCCGGCAAACAGGCCGATGCGCTGACCACGACCAATGGTCAGAAGGCCGTTGATCGCCCGTACCCCGGTATCCAGGGCCTCACGGATCGGCTCGCGGTCCATCGCGTTGATGGCCCGGCCGTGAATGGGGCGGCTTTCCACATTGCGCAGTGGGCCGAAACGGTCCATCGGGCGACCATCGGCGTCGACCACGCGGCCCAGCAGACCATGACCGATCGGCAGATGACGCATCCGGTCAGACTGGCGTCGCCACGGATGGCTGGCACGGGCCAGGGTGGGGGTGACCACGGCCGGCTCCAGCGGACAGACGCGCGTCTCGGGAGAAAGTCCGCTCGTGTCGCCCGAAGGCATCAGGAAGACATGGCCATGACCAAAGCCCACCACCTCGGCCTCGACGGCATGGCCGTCGGGCTGCTTCAGCAGGCACAGCGCGCCCACGGGCAGTGCAATGCCGGCGGCTTCGACCAGCATGCCCGATACCTTCACCAGGCGGCCTTCGGTGGCCACCGGGTCCACATGGGCAGCCAGTTGCTGGCAATTGCCCAGGAAGGCAGAAAGCTGGTCGGCAAGGCGCATGGCAGAAAGGTTCAGCCGGTCGCGGACACGATCGGGGCCGCATCCTGCGCGGGCAGGGCAGCTTCCTCGACATGAGTGTCCACGGCATCGGCCACAAGGGATTCGGAAGCGGTTCCGTCCATGGGGGACGGTTCCGTCGGTCGGGCAGGGGATGCATCATCGGCACGGGCGTTTTCCCGGCGCGCACCGTTTCGTTCATCATCCAGGCCCAGGGCGGCAAAGGCCCGGGCCACGCGGGTTTCCAGCTGACTGTCCACCCGGGTACTGCCTGCGGCCAGTGTGCAGCCGCCGCGCGCCAACTTGCCAGATGCCAGCACCTTGACGGCGATTTCCGGGTGATTGGCGGCAAACCACTGTTGTGCAGTCTCCACATCGTCCGGATGCACGCTTGCTTCCAGGTGGCGGTACCGTTCGCTGATATGCTTCATTGATTCGGCCAGTACCGGAGCCAGCGCGTCCTTCGAGATCCGGATCTGTTCGCAGGCGATGCGTTCGGCCAGCTGCATGGCCAGGGTCATCACCTCGTGGGCCAGCCCTTCCTTCAGTGCATCCAGTCCGGACGAAAAGTCGGCCAGCAGCGAACCGGCACGGGCGCGAACCGTCATGCCGTGCTGTGCCTCTTCCTGACGCTGCCGCTCGGTGGCTTCGGCCAGACCGGCCTGGTGGCCGCTCTGCCACGAGGCCTCCAGCTGGCGCGTCAGTTCCTGTTCGGCCTGGCGTGCGGCTTCCTCGGCCCTTTGCGCCGGGCTCTTGTGCGTGGCGGGGTCGTCGAAGGACATGACTGCCATCGGCTGCCAGGCATCCTGCCGGCTGATGCGGGCAGGGCGGGGC
>CAUVLK010000305.1:0-3780 GCA_963552635.1 uncultured Lautropia sp.
TCAGGTGAGCCGTGTGCAGCGCTTTGCCGATGTAATGGCTCGCCGGCTGGGGCAGGGGCCAGTGCCACTGTCGGCTGATGTTCTGGCAGAGTTGCAGCAGGAGATCCTGGGCAGGCGCACGTCCCTGGGGCAGTTTGGACTTCGGCAGTCGCCCGTGTTCGTGGGCGAAACGGTGCGCTATCAGGATATCGTCCATTACGTGGCGCCCCCCGCTGCAGACGTGGCGGCCATGCTCGAAGGGTTGCGGGTCTTTCTGGACCGGACGCAGGGTCAGTCTGCCGTGATGCGCAGCGCGGTGGTCGCTTTCGGATTCGTCTACATCCACCCGCTGGCCGATGGCAATGGGCGCGTTCACCGCTTTCTCATCAACGACATCCTGCGGCGTGACGGCGCGGTGCCGGATTCGATGATCCTGCCAGTTTCCAGCCTGATCGCCGATGATGCCCAGGTACGTCGACGCTATGATCAGGTGCTGGACGGCGTGTCTCGGCCGTTGATGTCATTGGTGCGCGAGCATGTCGATTTTGCCCGCAAGCCCGTTGTGTATCCCGATGGTGTCAGTTCCAATTTCTGCTTTTCCGGGGATGTGCTGGCACGCCCGGTGTGGCGATACCCTGATCTGGGGCCGCATGTCTGCTTCCTGGCAGATGTTCTTGGAAAGGCGCTGGCCACGAAGATGCGGGAGGAATCCCGCCATCTTCAGCTGCATGCCCGGGCACGTGCCGCACTGAAGGAAGTGGTGGAGATGCCGGATGCCCAGGCGGATCGGGTGATCCGTTCGCTGCAGCAGAACGACGGCGTCCTCAGCAATGTGCTGGCGCGCGAGATTCCAATACTGGCTGAACCCGGTGTATGGGCCGAAGTGGTCGAGGCCGTGTCTGCGGCATGGCAGGGGGATGCCGATCCGTCCTGATACCCCTCCTTCGCATCCCGATACCCCATCTCGCCGTTAGCGTCCACGGGGGTACCCCCGCACTGACCAGGCTCAACCCATCGCCCGCCGCCGCCACACCGCCACCACCAACCCGATCAGCAGCACGCTGGCGCCTCCGCCCAGCAGGTTGCTGCCGATCCAGCCGGGCCAGCTCATCAGCGGGGCGGGCAGGAAGGCGCCCAGGGTCGCCATCACGGCAATGCCCAGGTCGTTGATCCCCTGGACCTCGACGGTCGGATCCGGGCGGTGGACTGCCTGGGGAGAGTCTTTGGTGGATGACGGTGAATCATCCCCCGAGGTAGCGGCCGACGGCTGCGCCCGCAGCTGGTCCAGCCGCTCGTTCAGCATGGCGCTGCCGCCGATGTAGGTGAAGTTCCAGCCCAGGCCCAGCAGGATCAGCGAGGTGCTGAGCAGGGCGTAGCCGTCGTTGCCCATGTTGAAGGCCGCGCTGATGCCGATGAGGATGAAGCCGGCCACGATGACGGCGTGGGTGCCCACGCGCTGGATGATGGAGCCCGTGACGAACGAGGGCAGGAACATGGCCAGCACGTGCCACTGGATGGCGCGGTTCACGTCCGAAAAGGCCATGCACAGCTGGGTCATGTTCGTGGAGGACTGGATCATCAGCAGGTTCATCAGTCCGTAGCCGACGGCGGCCGAGAGCATGGCGGCCATCAGCGGCCGGTCGTGCAGCACCAGCTGCCAGGCGCTGGCCGCGACCGGGTGAGGCGTGGCGGCATGTGTCCGGACCCCGGCAGGGCCCGGCGGGCGGGTGTCATCGTCCCGGGTGCGAATGGGCAGGATGGTGAGCGCGTGCAGCACGGCCAGCCCGGCAAAGGCGGCGTAGCAGAGGGCAAAGTCCTGGATGCCCGCCCATTCCCTCAGGCTGTTGACCAGGCTGGGGCCAGTAAAGGCGGCCACCACGCCACCGGCGATGACCAGGGACATGGCGCGGGGCTTCAGTGAGGTGGACAGGCCGTCCGTGGCGGCAAAGCGCGAGAAGTTGGCCACGGCGATGTACAGCCCCAGCAGGGCATGCGAGACGATCAGCAGCCCGAACGAGCGGTCCTGCACAGCCAGGTAGCCGGTGATGCCGGCCAGAGCCAGTGGCAGCGTCGCTGCCAGGAAGATGCGCTTGCGGCCATGGCGGCGCATCAGCCGCGCCACCGGCAGTGTGGCCAGCATCACCACCAGGAACTGGCCCCCATAGGGCAGGGTGGCCATCCACGGCTGCGGGGCCACCACGGCACCCACCAGGGCAGCGATGGTGACGGCCATCACGGCCGTGGTCAGGTTGACGGACTGGGCGATGAAGTACAGCCACGTGCGGGCGGGCAGGCGAGCGGACATGGGGTGTGCAGGATGAAAGCTTCTCGATGGGACGTGAGGTCGACGACGGGCTGACCACGGACACGGGCGGACCGCGGAAGTCGGGCTGACCGCGAAACCGTGCCGATCAGGTTCTGACGTCCCTGATGGATGGGGATGCTACTGGCTGCTCTCCGCGATTTCGTCAGACAGTCGTCATCTGTTTACCAAACAGTTGCAGCAAAGTGCCCGGACAGTCGTGCTGCCATTCGGGTGCCGACGCCGGTACAGCCACGGATACCGGGCTTTCCCACCCGAACGGGCCTGCTCATGGGGCGGCATCGCCTGCCGGGTTCCGAATGCGGCAAGTGTCTGAGCCCGGTGGCAGAATCAGCGCTTTCTTGCCCGAAGGAGCAGGCCATGGCATTCGTCGATCAGATCCGTCAGCGTCTGGCCGATGGCCAGTGGGCCAGCGGCGAGCGGCTGCCGTCACTGCGGCAGATGGCGCGGCGCGAGCAGATCAGCCTGCATGCCGTGGCCAGCGCCTACGCGCAGCTGGTCAGCGAGGGGCTGCTGGAGGTGCAGCATGGGCGCGGGTACTTCGTGTCGCCTCCGGCGAAAGGCCTGCCTGCCACACCGCCGGGCATGTCCTTGGTATCGCCGGACACCGCGCCAACCGGACAGGCAGCCCTGTTCCGGTTGCTGCAGGCGGGGCCGGAATATCTGAAGCTGGGCTGTGGCTGGCTGCCGTCGGAATGGCGGGACACCGAGGCCCTGGCGGCGGGCGTGCGCAAGACGGCGCGGATGGGGCAGCGGACGCTGACGGATTATGGGGACATCCAGGGGCATGTGCCGCTGCGTCATCAGCTGGCGGTGCATCTGCGCCGCACCACGCGCATCGACGTGCCGCCCGAACAGCTTCTGACGACGGTGGGCGCCACCCAGGCGCTGGATCTGGTGATCCGCCTTCTGGTACGCATGGGTGATCGGGTGCTGGTGGACGAGCCCTGCAACGGTTCCCTGGTGCGCCTGGTGAGGCTGGCCGGGGGCACGCCCGTGGGAGTGCGGCGCAACGCCGACGGGCCAGACCTGCAGGCGCTGGATGAGGCGCTGAAGGATGGGCAGCCCTGCCGGCTCTTCATCTGCAACAGCACCTTTCACAATCCCACCGGAGGCACGCTGTCGGCGCGCACGGCTTTCGGGGTGATGAAGCGGGCTGCCGAGCACGGCTTTCTGGTGGTGGAGGATGATGTCTATGGGGACTTCCATCCCGAGCGCCGCCAGACACTGGTGGAGCTGTCGGGGCTGGAGCACGGCATCTACATCGGCAGCTTCTCCAAGTCGCTGTCGGCGTCGCTGCGCATCGGCCATATTGTGGCCAGCCCGGAAATCATCGGCCGGCTGACCGAGCTGAAGCTGATGACCACGGTGGCCGTGCCGGGCTTCTGCGAACGCTTCGTCAACACCATCCTGGTGGATGGATCCTATGCACGGCACATGCGAGAGCTGCAGCGCCGCATGCTGAAGCACCAGAAGCA
>CAUVLK010000306.1:0-3780 GCA_963552635.1 uncultured Lautropia sp.
CCAGCAGGCTGCCGGGCGCGATGAGTTCCGGCAGATCGGCCAGCCGCCGGTCGGCGGTGGGAACCGCCTGGGGGGACGTGCCCGCCGTAGCCGTCTGGGGGCTCGCAGGGGACTGCCCGGCAGAAGCATCGAAGCTGCCGGGAAGGACGGTGCCGGCCGCCGGGTTGTCGTTAGCCTCGGGCTGCCGCATCAGCGTCGCCACGTCCAGCAGTCGCCCGCCGGCACGTTGCTCCGGCGGGTACTGCGCAATCAGTTCCTCGGGCAGGTGATAGTCGAAATCGGACAGCTTCATCAGGATGGATCAGGAAAAGGGGCGGGCATCACGGGGCGGGGGAAGGTGCCGCGTCACGTGATGGCCTCATGCAGAAGGGCCGGGCTCTGCGAGGATCCGGCGCTGCATCAGTCGGGCGCCGGCGCCATAGCCGGCCAGCTTGGTCTGCAGGCGTGGCGTGGGCGTCACGTCCTGAAAGCCATGGCGCTGCCAGAAGCGGACTGCTCCGGCCAGCGACACCAGCCGCAGGCTGCTCAGACCCTGCCGGCGTGCCGCCGCCACGGTGGCGGCCAGCAGGCGCTGGGCAATGCCCCGGCCATGCCATTCGGGGCTCACGGCGCAGTCGTGGACGAACCAGTGCCGGCCCGGTTCGGGTAGCGCATCCAGCAGCTCCCCCAGCGCGGGCGGCAGGCCGTCGTCCCACGGATACGAGACCAGATAGCCCGCCACCCGGCTGCCGGCCAGTGCCACCAGGCATCCCTGCGGCGCAAGCTGCTGGCGGTTCCGGAAGAACGCCACCGGCTCCAGCACCGGCAGACCCGCATAGGCCTGCGTCTGCACCTGCATCAGCTGCGGCAGGTGGAGTTCTTCCAGCGGCGATATCTGTACGGGCACATGGCCCAGACGATGGTGCGGGAACGGCGAGGAGCCCATGACGGAAGGCGGGAAAGGAAACGGCAGGTGTCAGGCGGGCCGACGAAGGTCCGGACAACGGGCTGCAAGGGGCGCAGGGCGCGAGGCGGTGTACATGCCACTGCACTGTTGTCGGGTAGCCGGGCGGTTGCCGCGGGCCGCAGACTTGGGCCATAATGCCAGCCGGATGCCGATGTTACAGGAAGCGGCTCCATCCTTCATGGCAGCAGCCATGCCCGGGTGGTGAAACTGGTAGACGCAGGGGACTCAAAATCCCCCGCCGCGAGGCGTGTCGGTTCGAGTCCGACCCCGGGCACCATCTCTCTCTTGTCAGCGCGACGGCTGCGGCCATTGCAGCAGCAGCGGAACGGGCTTCAGCTCGTCCAGACAGCTGACATCCAGGGCCGCGGCGTCAGGTCGTCGCAGAAAGTCCGCCATCAGCTCGGGCATGCAGCCCGCAGACATCACGTTGTGCGCCTGATGCTTCAGGTGCAGATGACGCGCGTTCTTCAGTCCCGCCACGGCCGCCTCGCCCATGGCGTGGCCAAGGGTGGGGTCGAACTCGCCGGTCAGCGCCAGCACGGGGATGTTCGGTGAAATCTGCTTGTCGAACCCTGCCGGGACTTCACCCCGGGGCCAGCTGCGACAGGCCTGGGCCATGGCCCTGATGTTGGCATTCAGCAGCAGCGGGTCGTGCTGGCCTGCGGGTTTCTGGAAACTGTCGATGTCTTCGGTGCATGCCACGGCGGTGTACATGCCCATCGCCAGAATCTCCCGAAGCTGCTCGTTCATCTGCCGCGCCAGATAGCCAGGCACCTCGTAGTGCCCCTGGGCAGCCTGATGGATCAGCAGCGGCAGCATGCTGGCCGTCTCGGGCGAATAGGCCAGCAGGCGCACCAGCGAGGCCATGGTCTCGTCCGTCAGACGCTGGCGAACCCACTCGCCCCGGGGCGGCAGCTTCAGGTTCACCTCCACCGGCTTGGCCCGCAGCTTTTCCAGCACCTGCAGCAGCTGCGGGTACGGATCGCCCAGCGCCTTGTGGCAGGCCGCGTCTTCCGTGCAGTGTGCCAGCAGGCGTTTCAGCGCATCCTCATGCTGGCGCGCATCCAGCTCGCCCAGATAATGCCCGTTGGGCAGGGGGGAATCCAGGATCAGCGCCCGTGTCTGCTGCGGATATTGCCGGGCGTACTGCAGCGCCACCCGCGTGCCGTAGGAGATGCCCAGCAGATTGATCCGCTCCAGCCCCAGGGCCTTGCGCACGGTCTCCAGATCCCGCACGGCGTCGGTGGTGGTGTAGAAGCGCAGGTCCGCCTTGTCCGCCAGCGCCTTCTGGCAGGCCTGGGTGAAGGCCACCAGCGCCTGGGGCGGCATCGACAGCATGTCGGTACCGGGCGCCATCGGGCAATCCAGCCGGTTCGATCCCCCCGTGCCGCGCTGATCCACCAGCACCATGCCCCGGCGCTCGCGTATATCTGCAAGGCTGGGCGCCAGCGCCGCATAGGTCTGCAGCGTGTCCTGGCCCGGACCGCCGGACAGCAGGAAGACCGGATCCTTCTGGGCCATGAAGGACTTGAGCGGCGGCACCCACGCCAGTTTCATTTCGATCTGTCGTCCCTGAGGCAGCTGCGGGTTCTCGGGCACTTTCAGCGAACCACACAGGGCGCGGGCGCGCTGCGCCAGACCCGAGGGCGCCTGCAGGATGCAGGGCTCGAACTGCACCTGCCCGATGCGCTGGGGCTTTGGGGCTGGCAGGGCAGGGGCGTCCGCCATGACTGTCAGCGGCAGCAGGGCAAGGCCCAGCAGCAGGCTCAGGCGGGTTCGGATTCCTCGGGCTCCTGACATGACAACCTCCTGTCGTTCCGGGTGCAGGGTCGGTGATGAAACGGGTGTCGCCATCACCGACGGTGAGCGGAAGATACAGGCTATGTCACCTCACGGGAAGCATGCACGGCCGGACGGACGGCGTGTCGGCACCGACCGTGCTGCAGACGGGTAGAAGGCGGGAACGGCCCGCAGGGTAGCAGCGATGCCTGTGGCGGACGACAGGACGGGCATGCGGGGCGGTGATGAATGGGCTTCTATAATATCGAGCCTGTTTCATTCGTCCGACCAGGATCGAACCATGCCATTGAGCGGCTTTCTGGTGGGGTTGGCGTTCGGCTTTCTGCTGCAACGCGGCCAGTTCTGCTTCGTCTGCGGCTTCCGCGAGCTGTTCCAGAAACGTGATCCGCGTTTCATGCTGGCGTTGCTGCTGGCGGTTTCCATCCAGTCGGTGGGTTTCTTCGGGTTGCAGGCGGCCGGGCTCATCCGTCTTCCCACCGAGCAGATGCCGATCCTGGCCACCGTGCTGGGCGGGCTGCTGTTCGGCATGGGCATCATCCTGGCGCGCTGCTGCGGCAGCGGCAGCTGGTTCCGCAGTGGCGAAGGTGCGGCCGGCAGCCTGCTGGTGCTGCTGGTGTTTGCCATCACCCTGGCAGCCTGTCAGGCGGGTCCCCTCAAGAACCTGCTGCAGCCGCTGTTGCAGCAGACCTCCTCGCTGGGGCTGATCCACGAGACGCTGGGCATCTCGCCGTGGTGGTGCGTGGCGGCGCTGGTGGTCATGTGCGCCGGCCTGCTGTGGCGGGCGCGCCGGCAGGCCACCTCTTCCTCGTCGCCCGCTGACGATGCGGCCGAAGCAGTCGAAGCAGCCCAAGCCGTCGAGGCGGGACGCTACCCCCTGGGGATTGCCGCGCTCATCGGTCTGCTGGGTGTGCTGGCCTGGTGGCTGAGCTGGCAGAGCGGCCGCAACTATGGCTACGGCGTGGCTGTGCCCACGGCCAACGTGCTGCAGTATCTGGTCACCGGCCAGAGCCGCTATCTCAACTGGCGCTGCCTCC
>CAUVLK010000307.1:0-3772 GCA_963552635.1 uncultured Lautropia sp.
CATTGCAGGATCTCCCAGCGCCCGGCCTGCCAGCGCAGCTGGCAGATGCAGGCGTTGTGAATGGGGAAGTCGCGCGGCTCGGAAACAGGCTTGCCCGTCACCAGCCGGTAGATTGCATCCAGCACCCCGCCGTGGCTCACCACGACCACGCGCTGGCCGCGATAGCGCTGCACCAGCCCGGCCAGTGCCGCCTCGATGCGCGCACGCACCTGCATCAGGCTCTCGCCCCCCTGCAGGTCCAGATCCGGATCCCGCGCCTCGATCCGCCGATAGGTCTCGGGATCGTCACGCTGGATGTCGGCATAGACCCAGCCCTGGAAGCGCCCGAAATGCCGCTCGCGCCAGACGGCCTCCGGCACCACCGGCACACCTGTCACGGCGCCGATTTCCGCCGCCGTCTGGCTGGCACGCAGCAGGTCGCTGCAATGGATGGCATCCACCATGCCGGGCGCAAAGCGCGCCGCGGCTGCCTTCGCCTGCTGCACGCCCACCGCGTTGAGCGGCTCGTCCAGCTGCCCCTGGATGCGCCGCACCATGTTCCAGTCGGTCTCGCCGTGCCGCACCAGCACGAGGCGCACCCCGTCAGGCAGCGTGCCAGCCTCCAACCCCTCCAGCGCAGGTGCGACGCCTTCCGATGCGGCAGCCGTCATGCCACCGTCACCCGGCGGAACTTGCGTTTGCCCACCTGCACGACATAGGTTCCCGCCGGCAGCGTGAGCCCCCGGTCGGTCACCACCGAGCCGTCGACGCGCACGCCGTTCTGGGCCAGCATCCGCCCCGCCTCCGAGGCCGACGGCACCAGCCCGCTGTCACGCAGGACGGCCACGATACCCAGCGGCGCGCCGGAAAGCGTCACCTCCTCGATCTCGTCGGGCACCCCGCCTCGCGCGCGAAGCTCGAAATCCTCCACCGCCGCATCGCTGGAACCCGCCCCGTGGAAGCGCTCCACCAGCTCGCGGGCCAGCAGCACCTTGGCTTCCTTCGGATTGCGACCGGCCTCGCACTCGGCCCGCAGCGCGTCGATCTCGCTCATCGGCCGGAACGACAGCAGCGTGAAATAGCGCCACATCATGGCGTCGGAAATCGACATCACCTTGGCGAACATCGTGTTGGCCGGCTCGGTGATGCCCACGTAGTTGCCCTTGGACTTGGACATCTTCTCGACGCCGTCCAGCCCTTCCAGCAGCGGCATCGTCAGCACGCACTGCGGCTCCTTGCCGTACTCGCGCTGCAGCTCGCGCCCCACCAGCAGGTTGAACTTCTGGTCGGTACCCCCCAGCTCCAGATCGGCCTCCAGCACCACCGAGTCGTAGCCCTGCAGGAGCGGATACAGCATCTCGTGCACCGAGATGGGCACCCCGGCCTTCAGCCGCTTGGTGAAATCGTCACGCTCCAGGATGCGAGCCACCGTGTAGCGCGAGGCCAGCTGCACCATGTCGCGCAGCCCGATCTTGTCGCACCAGGCCGAGTTGTAGCGGATCTCGGTCCGCGCCGGATCCAGCACGAGGCTTGCCTGCCGGAAGTAGGTCTGAGCGTTCTGCTCGATCTGCTCGCGGGTCAGCGGCGGCCGCGTCGAATTGCGCCCCGAGGGGTCGCCGATCGAAGCCGTGAAGTCCCCGATCAGGAAGATCACCTGATGCCCCAGATCCTGGAGCTGACGCATCTTGTTCAGCACCACCGTATGGCCCAGGTGCAGGTCCGGCGCCGTGGGATCCAGACCCAGCTTGATGCGCAGCGGCCGGTTCTCCTTCAGACTGCGCCGGAGCTTGGCAGCCAGCTCCGCCTCGACGAGCAGCTCGTCGATTCCACGCTTGATGATGGCCAGCGACTGCTGGACGGTCTCTTCGATCGGATCACTGGATGACATGAGAGGGAAAAAATGTGAGAGCTTAACGGGTTTGCAGGTGCACGTTCTCACGAACGGGCAGAAAAGACGACTTACCAACGTGCGTTTGACGTTAGAATCTGGGCTCATAAGCCTGTTCCCGAACATTCGAAGCTTTTTGCGACACCCTGGCCGCCATTCGTCGGTCGCGTCCGCCGGCGCGTCGACAAGGGACTTGCCGCAGCAAGCTCGGGCTTTGGTGCGCGCAACAGCCTCCGGGCGTCGCACGCGCCAAAGCGGTCGGGAACGGCAGCCAGATCAACCGGGCATGCCGCCGCTTCTGGAAGATTCTATCCGAGGCTACCAGGCAGCAGCCCAGTTCTTCCCCCGGTTCTCCGACTGCCGGAGGCCGGGCAGCCCGATTCCCACGCCACGCATGCACAACTCTCCCGGTAAACGACTCGCCTCTGCCCTGGGCGCTGCCTTCTCCGTCGCCACGCTCACCGCCTTTGCGGTCGCGCCGCTGACTGAAGAACCGCCGCCGCACGCCCGTGTCATCGAACCCGTGTCGCTTGCCCCCCAGCCGCTGCCCACCACCGGCGCCTTCCACCGCGAGATCACCATCGCCCGGGGTGAGTCGGTCGGCAGCCTGCTGCACAAGCTCGGCCAGCAGGACATGTCGCTCATCGAGTTCGTGCGCCATGACGCCACGGCACGCAAGCTCCTGAGCCTCACGCCAGGCAGCACCGTCGACGCCACGCTCGACCAGCAGAACCGCATCCAGTCGCTGACCTACCCGCTGCCCTACAACAGCCAGGGCAAGACCCCGCCGCAGCAGCTGGTACTGTCGCTTCAGAACGGCAAGTGGAACGCCCGCATCCAGGACCACGTGCTGGAGCGCCGCCTGGTCACGCGCTCGGCCCGGGTCAACACCACCCTGTTCGCGGCCACCGATGCCGCCGGCATCCCGTCGGCCGTTTCCAGCCGCATCGCCGAAGTCTTCGGGTCCGACATCGACTTTCACCGTGAGGTGAAGAAAGGCGACCGCCTGCGGCTCGTCTACGAGATGTTCGTCGACCCCGCCTCGCTGGGCGAAGGCCAGCCCGGCCGCATCCTCGCCATCGAGTACGTCTCCGGGGACCGTCGGCTGGACGCCCTGTGGTTTGCCCGCCCCGATGGCGAAGGCGACTACTACAGCTTCGACGGCCAGGCCCTCAAGCGCCGCTTCCTGCGCTCGCCGCTTGAGTACACCCGCATCAGCTCCGGCTTCACCCTGGGCCGCCGACACCCCGTCTTCCGTGACTGGCGCGCTCACAAGGGCATCGACTACGCCGCACCGACGGGCACCAAGATCCGCTCCGTCGGCGATGGCACGATCGAGTTCCTGGGTACCCAGCGCGGTTACGGCAACGTCATCATCGTCAAGCACGACGACGTCCAGCGCACCCTCTACGCCCACATGTCGCGCTTCTCGCCCAAGCTGCGCCTGGGCGACAAGATCAAGCAGAGCCAGGTCATCGGCGAGGTTGGCCAGACTGGCTGGGCCACGGGCCCGCACCTGCACTTCGAGTTCCAGGTCAACGGTCAGCAGATCGACCCCAACACCATGCTGCCCCAGCCCGCTCCTGCTCTGGATACGGCAAGCCGCAACCAGCTTCGCGCTCAGGCCGAACAGGTCATCGACCTGATGCGCTGGCAGGAATCCACCACGGTGGCCTCGTTCGAATAAGCGTCGGCAGCGTGCCGCGCGGCAGCCCCTGACCAGACCAGGCCGGAGGCTGCCGACCGAGGTCCCGGAGCCCACACCCTGCGCCCGCCTGTCGGGCGCTTTTCATTCCATCCTGGCCCCATGCAGCACGACGCCCACCCCCGCCCCGCCCCCCAGGCCGACATCACCGCCACCGACGACATACCCGCCGGCCGCATGTGCGCCACCAGCATGGATGG
>CAUVLK010000308.1:0-3763 GCA_963552635.1 uncultured Lautropia sp.
CCCTGACGGTGTTCTTCGACGACGGTACCCAGGCCAGCTGCGAGGCCGTGGTGAAGTCGGTGAAGGAAGTGATGAAGGACGCCGGCATCAAGCATGATGGGCATGGTGCTCATCACGGCAAGCACGGTGGTCATCACGGCAAGCACGGTGATCATTCCCACAAGGCTCACTGATCAGGCCTTTCTGGGTCTCTGACTTGAAGGCCACTGACGGCCATCTTTCCGGACGGTAGTGACATGAAGCGGCGACAGTTCATTCAGGCGGGGGCAGGGGCATCACTGGGGCTGGCAGCACAACTGGCTGCCTGGGCTCAGGAAGCCGGTGTGGGCCATGAATCGGCCACGCCGGGAGATCATCCTCCGCAAGCTGGCGCCGCCCCGGAGGGCGCGCAGCCAGCTGCCGCCCCTTCCGGGGTCATGCCGTCCGGTCCGATGTCGAAAGGGCATGATGATCAGCATGAGGCCATGAAGCGCGTGGTGAAGTCCATCTACGCACCAACGCGCTATGTGTTCGTGGCCGACCGCTTCAGCAACTTCATCAGCGTGACGGACATCGTCAGCGGAGAGCATGTCGAGACGCTGGACTTCTCGATGCGGCCTCATGTGATGGAGCTGGCGCGTGACGATGCCATGCTGGCGGTGGGCTCGCCCGAGGTGTCGGCCATCGAGTTCATGAACCTGAGGACGCGCGAGCGGCGCCGGGTCGAGCTGCCGTCGCCGGTCTTCCAGCTCTTTTTCGTGCCGCAGACCAATCTGGTGGCGGTGGGGCTGCGCGATCAGGTGGGGATGATCAGCTACAAGGATTTCTCGGTACGCATCTTCCCCCGCCGTTTCGATTCGGATCAGCGCCAGACACTGATCAATACCTATTATTCGCTGCTGTTCAGCTCGTTCAGCCAGTCGTTCTGGGTGCTGGACGAGGACAGGCCTTTCATCTACCACCGCTATGGGGGGGCAGAGCCGCTGGATGCGCCCTGGAAGACGATCGACCTGTCCAGGCATATTGGTTCCGGGTCGGGCCTGGGCATTGGCGTGGCCAGCCCTGAGGATGATCTGCTGGCCATGACGACCGATGACGGCTCGGAAGGGTTGGTGTACTTCCCCGCTCAGGACAAGGTGCTGAGCACGGGCCCGATGCGCACGGTGGGCTCCACCAACGAGCCGATGATCATGCCGTACATCGATGCGTACTCCAAGCATGTGATCTTCGCCGACATGGAGGGCAATGTGGCGCTGTTCGACCTGGTCAACGGCAACGGCAAGCCCGAACGTTTCACGGTGAAGTTCTCTCCACGCTTCATCCGCACGGGTTGGCTCGAGAGCACCTGGATCCTGGCGGGTGACAAGGGCATCATGTTCCAGTCGTTCAAGGACCCGTCCGACCGCAAGGTGGTGCGCTTCGTGCCCGAGGTGATGAACATGTGGGTGACGGGCGACAGCAAGACGGCGCTCTACACGCTGGACGAGGGGGCGCCGACCATCTACCGCTTCGATATCCGCACGCGAGAGCAGCTGGCGCCGATCCGCGTGCGCGGCGTGACGATGGCCAGCATGTTGCGCATGGGCAGCAACAACAGCATCTGCTATTGAGCAGGCTGCTTGCGTGAGCCGCTTCCGCCAGTTGTGTTCTGGCGGGCAGCGGCTTCGGGCAGGTGGGCTGCCTTCAGGTGGGCAGCCGTTTCAGCATGGCGAGGAATTCCTGCGGGGAGGCCACGATGTGGTCGGCCTTCCATTGCGGGATCTCGTTCGGGTTGGCATAGCCATAGGCGGCCGCCACGGCGGGCATGTCCACGGCATGGGCGGCCTGGATGTCACGCAGATCGTCACCGATGTAGACGCATTGCCGGGCGGTGAGTCCGGTTTCCTGCAGGGCCATCTTGAGCGGATCGGGCCAGGGCTTGGCGCGCGGGGCGGTATCGCCGCCGTAGGCCAGCGCCACGCGATGGCCAAGGCCCAGCTGCTGCACCAGTCTGTGCACGAGGTATTCCAGCTTGTTGGAGATGACGCCCCAGCGGATGCCGTTGGCTTCCAGCCAGGCCAGCAGTTCGGGAATGCCGTCGAAGAGCCGCGAGTGGACGGCGATTTCCTGTTCGTAGCGGTTCAGGAACTCGGTGCGCAGGGCAGGGTAGTCGGGGTCGTCGGTGGTGGCGCCCAGGCCGATGTGCAGCAGGCCCCGTGATCCGGCCGAGGCGAACGGCCGGTACTCTTCCAGGGGTAGCGGCTTGAGGCCGCGGGCCTCGCGCATGTGGTTGACCGGAGCGGCGAGGTCGTCGGCGGTGTCGACCAGGGTTCCGTCCAGGTCGAAGAAGACGGCAGCAGGCCGGGTCTTGAGCTGGGGCATGACGGACCTTTACTGGGGTTTCCGGAACGATGCCATGTAGTTGACGCCGACATCGTTGGGGTTGAGGCGGTACTGCTGGGTGACGGGGTTGTAGGTGAGCCCCATGAAGCCCTGCAGTTCCAGGCCGGCCTGGCGGGCCATGCGGGCCAGTTCGGCGGGACGGATGAACTTGTCGAAGCTGTGGGTGCCGCGCGGCAGCAGCTTCAGGACATATTCGGCGCCGACGATGGCGAACAGGTAGGACTTGGGGTTGCGGTTGAGGGTGGAGAGCAGCACGGTGCCGCCGGGCTTGGCGAGATCCGCGCAGGCGCGGATGGCCGAGGCCGGGTCGGGGACGTGTTCGAGCATCTCCATGCAGACAACCACGTCGAAGTGGCCGGGTTGCCGTGCGGCCAGGTCCTCGACGGCGATCTTTTCATACTTGGCCGGGGCGCCGCCTTCCAGGGCGTGCAGCCGGGCCACCTGAAGCGACTTGTCAGCCAGGTCCACGCCCAGCGTGGTGGCGGCACCTGCCTTGGCCAGGGCTTCGGTGAGGATGCCGCCGCCGCAGCCCACGTCCACCACGTTGAGGCCGGACAGGCTGCCGCCGGCCTGCTGGACGATCCATTCCAGACGCAGCGGGTTGATGTCGTGCAGGGGCTTGAATTCGCTGTCGGGGTCCCACCACCGTGAGGCAAGTGCCTGGAACTTGTCGAGTTCGGCCTGGTCGACGTTGGCAGCGGCGCTGCTGTCGATGGGAACCGGAGAGGAAGCGGACGGGCTGGTGGACATGGCAGATGGAAGCGTGCAGCAGGGGAGGCCCTGCGGGAAGGGGCCGGGAAGGCGCCCTTGCGGGCACGGAACCGGATGAGGGTTGCCTCGGGGAAAGCATGCCGAAAGGCGGCCTTCCTGGGCGCATGGGGGGATTTTAGAGCCTAAGCCGTGCATTGGGGGGCAGGCGCGCGGCCAACGGGGCTCAGGCATGGGGCAATAAAAAAGCCACCATGACGGATCACGGTGGCTTTTCTGGCCCTGCCAGTGCCCGCCGGGGCGGGCAGCTGGCATGTGGCGTGCTGCAGGCTTACTGCATGACCTGACGGCTGCCGACCACTTCGATTTCCACGCGACGGTTCTTCGCGCGGCCTTCTTTGGTCTTGTTGTCAGCGACAGGCTGGGCTTCGCCCTTGCCTTCGGTGTAGACCCGGTTGGCTTCGATGCCCTTGCTGACCAGGTAGGCCTTCACGGCTTCTGCACGGCGGACCGACAGACGCTGGTTGTAGGCTTCCGGACCGACGCTGTCGGTGTGGCCGACGGCAACGATGACTTCCAGATCAACACCGTCGAGCTGGTTGACGATGTCATCCAGCTTCTGCTTGCCCTCATCCTTCAGCACGGCACGATCGAAGCCGAAGAAGGTATCGGCAGCGAAGGAGACCTTTTCACT
>CAUVLK010000309.1:0-3761 GCA_963552635.1 uncultured Lautropia sp.
AGACCCCAACCTCGGCACAATGCCTGGACGCCGTCATGGCCACCGGTCTGCATGCACGCAACGACCTGGGCTACCTGTTCTACGACCCCGCCCAGCCGCTGCAACAGGACCTGGGCCACGGCGTACACCTGACGCTGCCAGCCGGCGCACTGGCCACGCCCACGATGTTCATCGTGGGCGTTCATCCGGGCATCGACGCCTATCCGCTCGTCAACATCGTGCCCGACCTGCCGCTGAACAGCGCGGCCACGCTCACGCTGCAGCCGCAGGACGTGAGGCGCTACCGGCAGTGGATGCCCGATCCGCCCGAAAGAGAGGAACAGACACAACCCCGGACACTTCGGCTTTCCCGAATGGGCGTCATCATCAATGGTCAACTGCAAGAGGGCAGTGACCGGCAGGCCATGAGCGGCCTCGTCCAGCGCATTATCGGCAAGCCCCGAACGCTGGACCCGTGCCTGCACAGCCTGACCGATCCCGAAACGAGACGGAAGATCGCAGAACAGGCCCGCCAGGGCATCTCGCTGCCCCAGGGCTGCCGCTTCGTGCCACCCTACGTGCACATTGCCGTCACCGAAAGCAGCGATGCGGCACCGATGCAGACCGAGCTTGTCTTTCGCACCGGTCCTGACGAGCTGCAGCTGTTCCGCCTGGAAGCGGTGAAGGGATTCACCGTCCTGATCAATGGCTTTCTCTGGCACGGCGACCCGGGTACTGGCGCAGGGCAGGGCGGCTGGGCCATAGGCTACGCACGGGGACTGGACGTGGATGACGGGTCCGGGCGACTCACCATCGGCGACAACACCTGGCAGAAGCGTACGCCCGGACAGCTTCAGCAGCAGACCCAACGAACCGCCGGCACTGGCCGCAAGCGCGTCGTCCGCTTCGCCACCGATCAGCGCCAGTCGTCCTGGGACACGCGGACGGATGCCCAGAGCAACTGGCCCGACAACCCGGTCGTGCTCAGCTCCTCCACCTCCATCGTGCGCGACGGCCAGTGTGCGCAGGACGCCCTGACCACCCGCTGGTCGGCCTTCGGCACTGATGGCAAGGGCAGAAGCGTCTTCATCTCCTCCACCTCACAGGGCCAGACCCACGTCGACGAGCTGTGCCGCGTCTTCCTGGCACTGGGCATTCCCAACGCTATCCGCCTGGACGGTGGCCCCAGCGCTACCATGACCATCGAGGGTCGCCTCCTCAACCCGCTGGTCTCGCTGTCTCACCTGATGGCCTTCGGCCCGGCGCGGTATGTCATCGAAGGGGTGGGGGCGAGGGCCATGAACGCTGAAAGGGGGAAAGAACGATGAATCTTCGCTTCCATCTGATTGCTCGCTGCCATCGCGTGCTTCTGTCGATGGCTGCATTGGCTTGCACCCTGCCCATGACCATGCCCGGCATGGCCGACGACACGGCGGCCCCCGAAGAGGCCCCGCTCGGACACGATCCACTGGTCTCTCTCATGCAGGAACTTCGTGCCCAGGTGCTCAATGAAGCCAATGACTCACGATCGGCCATCAACAATTGTCCCGGCGCCCGAAAAAGACTGGGCCTGCCCTTCGATCCTCAGGCCCGCCTTCCCACTCCCGGAAACTGCGAGGAGATGGAGCGGCATCTGCTCACGGCCAAGGTACCGCTCCAGGTCCGGGCCATCAGCCACGATGGCAAGCCCGTGGACATTGCCTCATTGGCGCAGATAGAGGTCTGCGACGACACCAAATGCCACGCCATCCGGCCATTGCCGGACGTGAAGACCGTCGACGGCAACACGTCCGGCCGGGCCACCCTGCTGGCGAGGACTGAGATACCCGCCATGTCGCTGCACCGTGTGCGCATCCGTATCCGTGACACCTCACCGGCTGCCGTTACCGAAACCGTGAAGTTCTCGGACACGATGGATTTCGGCATGAGCTGGCTCCAGTACATCGGTGGCGAGATCCTGCTGTCACTGGCCCATGAAAGGAACAGCTCAGATTCCCGCCCGCAACACGGTTGGCCTGCCCCAAGCCCGCTGAGACTGATGGCTGCAACCGCCGGCCTCAACATCCAACCACCCGCCGATGACCCCGGCAGACAGTCCGGTGCCAGATCCCTGTACTACAACCCGGCGCAGGAAATGCACGCCGATCTTCCGGAACAGACGCACGTGTTCATTCCGCCAGACGCATTGCCGGGTCCGGCCATCATCCACGTGACCTTGCATCGTCTGCCCAGCCAGCCCTTTCCCTCCGTTTCCATGAGCCCCGAAATCGCATTCCTGCGCCCCGTCGCCCTGAAGCTGCACGCACAGGAAGTTGTCCGGAAAGGCCCATGGGCCCATACCGTTACCGACAAGAAGTCACCGCCCCCCGGTACACCGCGCCAGTACGATATCGACGATACCCGAGCATTGAGGCGACCTGGGCTCACCCAATAATACCGTTCAGAAAACGACGGCTATCGTCAGCTTTCTTGATGGGAGCCCAGGAACATTTTCCAGCCAGACGACTCATCCTCAGCTTGTTGCTCAGAATCACGACCCGCCGGCACCGGCTCCGTGCAAATCAGGTTGAGCCGCCCCGGGTTTGGAGGAGGCTCCAATCTTTGAGAAGATGGAGCCATGATGAAGAAGTCAACGAAGTTCTCCCCTGAAGTCCGTGAGCGTGCCGTACGCATGGTGTTCGAGGTGCGCCCCGAGTACAGCTCGCAGTGGGCGGCTATCCAGGCCATTGCCCCCAAGATCGGCTCGACCCAGACGCTATGCAACTGGGTGCGGCGGCATGAACGTGATACCGGGCAGCGCGATGGGGTCAGCACGGCCGAGGCACGGCGCATCAAGGAGCTAGAGCGCGAGAACCGCGAGCTCAAGCGAGTCAACGAGATCCTACGTCTGGTGGGCGCTTTTTTCGCCCAGGCGGGCTCGACCGCCACAGGAAGTCGTGAAGGCGTTCATCGACGAGCACAGGGATCGTTTCGGGGTCGAGCCGATCTGCAGAGTCCTGCAGGTTGCCCCGTCGATGTACTGGCGGCATGCTGCCCGGCAGAAGAACCCGGCCCTGCGCTGCCGGCGTGAACAAAACGGGTCTGGCAGGACAACTTTCGAGTCTATGGTGCCGACAAGATCTAGCGCCAGCTCAACCGCGAAGGTATCCGCATGGCCCGATGTACGGTGGAGCGGCTGATGCGCAGACAGGGACTGCGTAACGCACTGCGCGGCAAGACGATCAGGACGACACGCCAGGACCCTTCGGCGCCATGCCCTCAGGACCGGGTGAACCGGCAGTTCACCGCCTCCCAACCGAACTAGCTGTGGGTGGCCGTGTCATCATTGGCTCGCATGCAGACCTGGCGCCACTGCAGGATCTGCTCAACGTACAGGCCCCTCTGTCGGGCGTACTCAGCCAGCTCCGTCTCGTTCATTGGCAGCGTCTCCACCACCACTGCGCACTTGTCCTGAGAGGGCCAGTTCTCGGGGTTGCTGCCATCGGCCGGCATGGCCCGGCCTTGCTCGCGCTGCTGGCGTCTCCAGTCGTACAGGGTAGGTACGCTGACGCTCGTGCGGCGTGACACCTCGGCCACGGGCAGGTTGTGGGGCGGCCCCATCAGCGACAGCGCGTGCTCTTTCTTCTCCTGGCTGTGTCTGGACATGTCATCCTCATCAGGTGCCCCGGGTTATAACAACGAATCAGAGGAGGTGACAACTATCCTGCCAGAGGGAGTCACTATGTTCAGCTCAGAGCCGCTTTCGATCATTTCATGCGCAACTGCTATATGTCGGCATTTGA